>JBJMUK010000001.1:0-13441 GCA_045811225.1 Sphingomicrobium sp.
CGATGTTCAGGTCGAGGAAGCTCTTGAAGACCTCGTAGCTGTCGAACCCGCCATCGAACGGCGAATAGAAGGGGTCATCCCAGCCGTAGTAGAATGGGCTGTAGCGACGGCCGTACCGTGAATAGTAGAGCGGACGCCCCCAGCTGCCATACAGTCCGCCGTAATAAGGACCGTAGTAGCCGCGGTTGTGGTAAAAGGGATCCGAGCGATACTCGGTGGTGCCCTGGTCAACGCCGTAATTGACGTGAACGAGCATGGTCGCGGCCTGCGCCGAAGGGGCAGCTGCATAGCCCTGCGCCTGCATCGCCTGCGACACGAAGGCGGCGTAGCGGCTGAATTCCAGCCCAGCCGGCTGACCATTGGCGGGAACCACGAAGAAGGACTGACCAGCCGGTGCCGGCATGGCCTGGTAACGCGAAACTTGCGTAGGCAAGCCAGTTGCACAAGCGGACAGGCCCAGCGAAGCGACGCCAAGAAACGCGGCAGCCGCGAGTTTGCGGAAAGACATAACAAACCCCGATTCGGAAAAACTCTTGTTCTGCGGGGGGTTATAGCACGTTCACTTGTGAACCGTCGATGAAGCGAGATTTCAGCGGGTTAGGCCGACTGCCTGATAGGCCGCATCAAGCGTAGGGGCCGCGAGTTCCCGAGCGCGTTCCGCTCCACTGACGAGCAGCCGGTCGAGTTCCGCAGGATCGCCGCGCAATTGTTCGAGGCGGCCACGCAGCGGGGAGAGCAGTGACACCAGCGCGTCGGCAAGCGCAGGCTTGAATGCCCCGAATCCGTGGCCGGCGAAGCGGGCGAGGACCTGCTCGACGCTCTCGTTGGTGACAGCCGCATAGATGCCGACGAGGTTCTTTGCCTCCGGACGCCCGTCCAGGAGTGCTGGATCGTCGGGAAGGGGCTCCGGGTCGGTCCGCGCCTTCCGGATCTTCTGCGAGATATCGTCGTCGCTGTCGGTCAGGTTGATCCGGCTCATGTCAGAGGGATCGGACTTCGACATCTTTGCGCTTCCGTCGCGAAGGCTCATTACGCGGGCCGCAGTGCCGCTGCTGATGAATGGTTCGGGTGCGACGAACAGATCAACGTCGAAGTCCGTGTTGAACTTGATGGCGATGTCCCTGGCCAGTTCGAGATGCTGCTTCTGGTCATCGCCGACGGGGACATGGCTGGCGCGGTAGAGCAGGATGTCGGCGGCCTGCAGGACCGGATAATCGAATAGTGCGACCGATGCGCCCTCGCGGTTCTTGCCGGCCTTGTCCTTCCATTGCGTCATCCGGTTAAGCCAGCCCATGCGGGCGGTCCCGTTGAGCAGCCAGCAAAGCTCCGCATGTCCGGGCACTCGGGCCTGGTTGAACAGGAGCGATTTCCCGGGGTCGATGCCGCTCGCAATCAAGGCGGCCGCCATTTCACGCAGATGGGAGCGGCGGATCTCCGGATCGATGTGCTCCGACAGGGAGTGTAGGTCGGCCAGGAAGAAGAGGCATTCCGCTTCGTCCTGCATCTTCACCCAGCGCAGGATCGCGCCGAGCAGGTTACCGAGGTGCAGCCCGCCGGTCGGCTGGATGCCCGAGACGACCCGCGTGACGGGAATGTCGGTCATTGCGCGGCGGCCTTGGGTTTCCGCCGGAACAGCGACTTGAGCTCTTCCTTGTCGGTACCGCCGAGCAGCCAAACCAGTGGGAAGTAGACTGCAACGCCGCCGCCAACGAGTGCTGCCACCGCGACGAAACGGAGCCCACCTCCGGCAGTGAACCAGTCGCCCAGCAATATGCGGATGCCGTAGAGAGCAGCGGCCATCGCTGCGGCGGCGATCAATTGCCGAATGAGGCGAGATGCCAGCCAGCCTTCCACCCGGAAATGGCCGCGCCAATGGAGGATGACGTAGAGGATGATGCAGTTCAGCCAGGAGCTGATCGCGACCGCCGCCGCCAATCCGCCCAGCCCGAAGGTCGGGATCAGCGCGAAGTTGAGCGCGACATTGGCGAGCAGGACGAAGACGGCCGTCTTGACCGGCGTGGCCGTATCACGCCGCGCGTAGAAGCCGGGCGTGAGCACCTTGACCAGCACGTAAGCCGGCAGGCCGAGCGCGATGAGCGAAAGGCACAAAGCGGTGGACTGCGCGTCGGCGGCGCTGAACCGGCCCTGCTCGAAGATCGCCGAGATCAGGGGCAGGGCAGTGACGGACAGCGCGATGGCCGCCGGCAGGCAGAGCAGCATGGCGAGTTCCGCGGCCTGGCCCTGGACGCGAGCGGCAGCGCCGGTCTCGCCCTTGTCGACGAACCTGCTCACCTGCGGAAGGATGGCTGTGCCCAATGCAGCGCCGATCACTCCCAAGGGCAGCTGGTTGAGGCGGTCGGCATAGTTGAAGTGACTGACCGCGCCAGTGCCGATGCGGGTGAGGAAGTAGACGTCGATGAGGACGCTGATCTGGTAGACGCCCGCCCCGAAGGTAGCGGGGATGACGACGCGAACGAACTGGCGGACGGCAGGCGTCAGGCGTGGACGGCGGACCTTCAGCACGATTCCCGCGCGCTTGCAGGCCGCCATGAGCAGGCCGAGCTGAAGCACGCCGCCTGCGGTGACCGCGACTGCAAGGGCGGTGGCAGTCGCAGAGCCGCCCTCGTGCACCAGCACAAGGGCAATCAACATTGCGACATTGAGCAAGGCAGGCGCGAAAGCCGCCGCAGTGAACCGCGCCAGGCTGTTCAGGATCCCGGAGAACAGCGAAACCAGGCTGATGAGCAGCAGGTAAGGAAAAGTTATCCGGCTGAGGAATGTCGCGAAGCTCAGCTGATCGCCCTGATAGCCGGCCATGAACGCGACCAGCGCCGGCATGATGATTTCGAATACTGCAGTGAACAGGATCAGCGTCGGCAGGAACACCGCGAGCACTTCTTCGGAGAAGGTGCGCGCTTCGGCTTCACCGTGGGATTGCAGCCGCTGGCTGTAGAGCGGGACGAATCCAGCCGAGAAGGCGCCCTCGCCGAACAGGCGGCGGAAGGTGTTGGGAAGCCGGAAGGCGACCAGGAACGCGTCGGTGTAAAAGCCCGCACCGAGGACGCGAGCCATGACCATTTCGCGCGCAAAACCGGCTACTCGGCTGACCATCGTCAGGCCGCCGATGGTCCCGGTCGCCTTGATCAAGTTCATACTGGATGCCGCTCAGGGCCGGGGGAGGCGTTCAGCTGTCCGACTGCTGGTCGGTGGCGGGCGTTTCCGACTGATCGGCCGACCCGTCCGGGAGGGACTGCGCCTGCATTGCCTCGAGCTGCGAGAAATAGGCGGCGCCGAAATCGATCGGCTCCAGGATCAGCGGCGGGAACCCGGCATCCTGCGAGGCGCCAGCAATGATCTGGCGCGCGAACGGGAACAGCAGGCGCGGCGCTTCGCCAAGGAGGAATGGCGACAAGGCTTCTTCCGGGACATTGCGGAGTGCAAACAGGCCCGCGTAGGTTAGATCGATCAGGAAATGGACACCCTGATCCGAACGCGCTGCGACCTCGATCTTCAGCGCGACTTCCTGAACTTCGTCGGAGGCCTTTTCCACGTTGATGTGAAACTGCACGTCGATGGCGGGCTGCGACTGCCACTGGAAGACCTGCGGAGCACTCGGGCTTTCGACCGACAAGTCTTTCACATACTGGTGGATCGTCGCGATCTGGACGCCGTTAGCGGGGTCTTCCGACCCGTTGCCGCGGTTGCTGGGATCCTGATCGGCCATCGTCTTATCCTCGATTTATTCTGGAGCTATTGCAGCGCCTTTGGGGGCGTTCTGCGTCGGCTGCGCGCCTAGCAGTCGTGCAAATGAGGCGCAATGCCACCATCGTGCGTTCATCTGCTTTGAATATGGTCGGCTTGCGCACTATGTTGATCGACGAACCACAGGATTGGAAGAACTAGCTTGGCCGTTATCGTCATCCTCGCACTGATCGCCGTCTTCATCGGCCTTCGTCTCTACAGCGTGCTGGGGGAGCGCACCGGACACGAGCAGCAGCCAATCCTGAAGCCGGCTGATTCCGATGCTCGCGTCGAGCAGCGAGTTCCGTCTGCGCCGTTGTCTCCAGCCCCGCCGGCGGACAATGGCGACATGGCGTTCCTGCCCACGGCGGGTCCAGGCGTTCGCGCCCTGCTTGCCGCGGATTCAAGCTTTGACGTCGCGCGCTTCCTGGAAGGTGCGAAGGCGGCCTATGGAATGATCCTGGACGCTTACTGGAAGGGTGAACTCGACCGCGTGCGCAGTCACCTCGACGATCACGTCTACGAGACATTTGCGGGCGCCGTGGACGAGCGGAGCGAGGCCGGTCTGGTCCTCGACAATCGGCTCGTCGCCATTGAACAGGCGCTGATTGCGCAAGCCACCCTTGAGCGGCAGGTCGCAACCGTGACCGTTCGTTTCGAAGCCGATATTGCGGCCGTGACCCGCAATCGCGAAGGTGAGGTCGTCGCCGGATCGCTTAGCGATGCAGTTCAGACGCGCGACCTGTGGACATTCCGCAGGGACATCGGGTCGAAGGACCCGAACTGGGTGCTCATCGAAACAGACGAGGAAGAGTGAGGGCTGCACTGCGGGCGCTTTCGCTCGCCTCCTCATTGTTGCTTGCGGCGTGCGCCGGTCGCCCGCTTCCCGTCGAGCCCGCGAAGCCAGCGCCGGTTCCGGTTCAGCCGGTGCCACCGGCGCCCGTACCGGTCGTCCCGCCGCCACTTCCAACTCCGGCCAATGCGAAAGCTGCTGGACTGTCGCTGGCCACCCCTGCAGCATTGGATGAAGCCGCCGCGCAGCGGGCGCTGGCCGCTTTCATCTCCAGTTGCCCGACCCTGCAGAGGCGGCAGGACCGCAGCGGCCTCACTCGAGGATCGGACTGGACGGCAGTCTGCACCGCCGCGCGGAGCGTGCCGGTTGGTGGTGCCGCTGTCTTCTTCCGAGACCGCTTCGACTGGGCACGTGTCGGCGACGGGAAGGCCTTCGTCACCGGCTATTATGAGCCGGAGATCGCCGGCTCCCGGGTGAAGATGCCGGGTTATGAAGTGCCGATCTATCGCACTCCGTCAGACCTGGTGCGCTGCACCCGCGCCGACGGCGGGACGGGACGTGGCAGGATCGCACCGGGCGCCGGTTGCGTGCTCTACTACACGCGGGCCGAGATCGAGGATGGCGTTCTTGCCAATCGCGGACTCGAACTCGCATGGGCCGCCGACCCGATTGACCTCTTCTTCCTGGAAATCCAAGGGTCCGGTCGCATTAAGCAGCCGGATGGATCGGTGATCCGCGTCGGCTACGACAGCCAGAATGGCCGTGAGTATGTCGGCATCGGGCGCCTGTTGAGGGAGCGGGGCATCTTGCCCCCCGGCGGCGCGAACATGCAGGCGATCAAGGACTGGCTGCGCACCAACCCTGAACAGGGCAAGGCGCTGATGCGCGAGAACCTGTCTTACGTCTTCTTCAAGGAGCTGAGCGGACCGCCGCTCGGCGCGTTGAACCTGCCGGTGACGCCGCGGGTGTCGGCCGCGGCCGACCCGCTCTTCATCCCGCTCGGCGCGCCGGTATTCTTGGCGGTTGACCGTCGGGAAGCGAGCGGCCTGTGGATCGCGCAGGACACCGGCGGCGCAATCAAGGGTCCCAATCGTGTCGATACGTTCTGGGGTGCGGGCGAGCAGGCGGTCCAGACGGCTGGCGGAATGTCCGCATCCGGCGCGGCACTGCTGCTCCTGCCACGCGGAACGGTGGCACGTGCGCTCGCTCAGCCCTGAGGAAGCGGCACTCTGGGCGAGGGTCACTGAAACGATCCGTCCACTCTCTCGCGAACTCAAGCTCCCGCAAGAAGGCGATGCGCGCACGACGGCTGCTCCACCGCCGCCCTCAGCGCAGGGTCGCGCCAAAGGGCCACCGCCACAAAAGCCAATCCCGCCGCCACGGAAGGCTCCAGTTATTGGATCCACTTTGGATGGAACTTGGGATCGCAAGCTCACCAGCGGCTCCATTCGGCCGGACCGGACGCTTGACCTTCACGGGATGAACCTGGATTCCGCGTGGAACGCAATCGACCAGGCATTGGAATCCAGCATCGCTCAGGGAGACCGGGTTATTCTGTTGATTACAGGCCATTATCGGCCTGGCGAACCGCCGGTGAAGAGGGGGCGAATTCGCGCTGCGGTGCATGACTGGCTGACCGCCTCGAGGCACGCATCACGGATTGCCGCGGTGCGTGGGGCGCATGTCCGGCACGGCGGTGGCGGCAGCCTGTATATTATCTTGCGCAGAAGCAGTCTTCCAACGGTTTCTTAACGCATCCCGTTTAACTCCGAGAGACCAGGCGGACACACCGCCAGCGGGGCGCTCGGAGATAATGAAAGCAGGGACGGCTCAGAAGATCAGCAACGCCATCCTTTCGGGGGCGGCGGGGGTCGCGTCATTCCTTTTTTCGCTGATGGCATTTCTGTACATCACAGAGCTGGATGCCCAGATCATGGCGTCCATTGCAGCGGGCATGTTCTGCTTGCTGATCAGCTACATCGCCTCGGAACGTCCGAATAGCGAAGGGGCTCGCGCTCTTTCGGCCCTTGGCGACCGCCTGCTGGCCGTTGAGGATGGAGATCTCATTTCCCCTGCACCCGCGATCGTCAGCCGGACCATGCCGAAGCTCGCTGCGGCGGTGGATACCTTGTTTGCGGAAGTTCGCACCTCCATTGAGAATGCGCATGCGCTTGGCATGTACGATCCAGTCACGTCGCTTCCCAACCGGCTGCACTTCCGGTCGGAAGCCGACAAGATGCTTGGGGAACTCGAACCGGGCACGCGAGGCGCGATGCTGTTCGTCGACCTCGACCGGTTCAAGGGGGTCAACGATAGTCTCGGCCACGCACGGGGCGATCAGCTCCTGATCATGGTCGCGAACCGGCTGCGCGTAGTGCTGAATGAAGAGTGCAGCGAACCCGGCCGTACCCGGCCAATCCTCGCCCGCCTTGCCGGCGACGAGTTCACGATGTTCTTCCCCCGCATTGCTTCGTCTGAAGAGATCGAACGGGTGGCGCGTCGCGCAGTACTCGCGATCTCGGAGCCGTTCGAGCTGTGCGGGCACAATGTCGATATCGGAGCCTCGATCGGTGTTGCATTAACGCCGGACCACGGTAGCAGCATCGAGTCCCTCATGCGGTCCGCCGACATCGCGATGTATCGCGCGAAGTCGAACGGCGGCGGTCAGCATTTCGTGTTCAACGAGGAACTTGCGGCCGAGCATTACGAGAAAGTTCAGACGGAAAAGGCGCTGAGCGAGGCGATTGACGCTGGCGAGTTCGTACTGACCTTCCAGCCGCAACTCAGCCTGGTGACGGGCGAAATCGCCGGTGCTGAAGCGCTCCTTCGCTGGAACCACCCGCGCGACGGAATGCGCTTTCCGACGAGTTTCATTCCGATCGCCGAACGCTCCGGCCTGATCGGCGAGATCGGCGAGTGGGTAATCGCAGAAGTCGCTTCTGTGCTTGGGTCATGGATGCGGGAAGGCCATCAGCGCAGGCTCGCCTTCAATGTTAGTCCGCGTCAACTCGAGCGGACCGATTTCTTCACCAAGCTTCGCCACGCCTTCGCGGAACAGCACGTGCCCCTGGCGATGATCGAACTGGAGTTCACGGAAAGCGCCGCGATGGAGGCCAGTCCGGCTGTCATCGCGGAGATCGCGGCTTTGCGGGCCGATGGCGCAACGATCGCCATGGACGATTTCGGAACGGGCTATTCCAATCTTGCTCGCCTACGCACGATGCCGCTGGACCGGGTGAAACTGGACCAGTCGCTCATCGCGGACATCGAGCATAGCGAGCAGGCCCGGCACGTGGTGCAGGCGGTCGTGCAGCTGATCCGCGGCGTTGGCTGTGAGATCGTTGCTGAGTCGGTGGAAACCGTTGCCCAGGCCGAGATCCTACGCGCGATGGGCTGTGACGTGGTCCAGGGCTATGTTTTCGCACACCCGATGTTCGAAGACGAATTCCTCGACTGGATCACTAACCCGGTGCGGGGCGCGCGCTCGGTCGCCTGAGGCTCAGGCCTTCCTGATTTCGTCCTGTATGAGATCAAGGTAGCGGCGCATCGCCGTGTCCAGGTCATAATGTCTTGCCCGCTCCAACTGGCGCTCGCGCGGAGGCGGATTGCGGAGCATCTCGATCATTGCGGAGGCGAGGAGGGCGGCGTCATCCACTGACACCAGTCTGCCCCACCGGCCGTTCGCCAGGATCTCGTTCGACCCGGGACAGCGGGTTGCGATAGAAGGGCAGCCGCTCGCCAGCGCTTCCAGAAGGGCATTGCTCATGCCTTCCCAGCGTGACGGAAGGACGAACAGGGATGAGCGATGCAAGTAGGCAAAGGGATTGGCGACCTGTCCGGCAAAATGCACGTCGTCCGCGACGCCGAGTTCCCTCGCCAGGTCCCGCAACTCGTTTTCCTGCGGCCCGGACCCGAGCAGCATCAGCCTTACCGGGATCGTCTGTCGTGCCAACGCAAAGGCGCGCAGGAGGAACTGGAAGTTCTTCTGCGGGACCAGGCGTCCAATACCGAGCACGACCGGGGTGGGTTCGCCCAACCACGGATGATCGACCGGGTCCTTTCCCAGGCGCTCCGCATTCCTGATGTCCACGCCGTTCGGGATCGTGGAAACTCGCGAAGGATTGAGGGCCAGCCGAGTTACAAGGTCCCAGCGCAACTCGCTGCTGACTGCGATGAGGCGGTCCATCGCCCTCAGCCGGCGGCGAGCGGCGAGTCGTTTGGCCACACTTCCGACCACTAGGCCAGGTGACCAACTGAAGCGCGAAAGCGCGTTGCTGACGCGGCCAATCAGTCGTGTCCTTCGACCGGTTTCCGCGGTGACGGCCTGCACGGCGAGGGGGTGGATGTGGTTGCCCGGCGATAACAACACCCGAGGCCGCCGGTGCGAGATCCTATCAATCAACGCGGGAGCGGCGGCGAGGAGCGCCTTCTTGCGTTCGAACCTCGTATAGTCGGCTCCGATACTCGAGCAGAGGACGCGGACGGGAATCTTCCGAGGAAGGTGCGGATTATCCATGCCCTCGGCTTGGACGAGCCAGATCTCGGTGCGGACGTTCGCCTTCGCTGCGGCCTGGGCAATCCGCAACGCGTTCAGGACCACTCCAGAATTCGTCAGGTCGAACAGCAATATTGCGAGGTCGAGGTCGGAGCGGCTCATCACCCTGCGCCGTTGAAGACCCTGGACAGCAGGCGTTCGTAGATACGGGAAAGCGCCTCTAGGTCGGCAAGTGCAACGCTTTCATCTACCTTGTGCATGCTTGCGTTCGGCAGGCCGAAGTCGACAACCGGGCAGAGTGCGATCAGGAAACGCCCGTCCGACGTGCCGCCGCTGGTCGAAAGCTGGGGTTCGACGCCCGTTTCCTCGCGGATCGCCTGGACGACGAGATCGTAAATCGGGCCAGGCGGAGTCAGGAACGCCTCGCCCGAAATCAGCGCTCGGACGGTCGCGCCCGGTGCTTCGTGTTCGGCAGTTTCTTCCACCATCCGGACAAGATCGGCGCCCCGCTGAAGATTGTTGAAACGGACGTTCAGCCGTGCCTGTGCGGAGCCGGGGATGAGGTTGGTCGCGCCGGGAGGGCAGCCAATTTCGGTGAATTCCAGATTGGACGGCGGGAATGCGTCATTGCCCTCGTCCAAGTGAACGGCATCAAGTGCGGCCACGACGCGAGCAAGCGGTGCAATCGGATTGTTTGCGCGATGAGGATAGGCGACATGTCCCTGGGTTCCGGGGACATCGATCCACATGTTGACCGATCCGCGCCGGCCGATCTTCACCGTATCGCCAAGTGCGGCCTCGGAGGTAGGCTCGCCGATCAGGATCATGTCGGGCTGGACGCCGCGCTCGCGCAGCCAGTCGATGATTTTGGGAGTGCCGAACGTCGCGGGACCTTCCTCGTCTCCCGTGATCAGCAGCGAGCAGGTCCCCGCATGTTCCTGCACGCGAGCCGCCGCGGCGACGAAGGCGGCGATCGACCCCTTCATGTCGTTGGCGCCCCGCCCGATCAGCCGGCCGCCCTCGACCCGCGCCTCGAATGGATCGCCGCTCCAGCCTTCGCCTGGGGGCACAACGTCTAGATGGCCTGCAAAGCCAAAGTGCGGACTGCCTGATCCGCGCAAGGCGACAAGGTTTTCGACTGGTCCGTCGGGAGCTTCCCCGAGCACGAAGCGGTGCACTTCGAAGCCGATCGGGGTGAGCGCATGCTCAAGAACGTCGAACACCTCGCCCGTTGCCGGCGTGATGCTACGGCAGTTGATCAGTTCGCTGGCAAGCGCAATGGGATCGATCGACATTGTTGCGGCCTAGCAAAGGAAGTGTGGATGCCCAAGATCGACCTTGAAAGCATCGAACAACTCAACCGGACAGGATACCCCGCGCCTTTCGACCAAGCAGTGCAGGGTCGCTTCGTCCGGCGGTTGTCCCCCGCGACTGGCCTGACAGACTTTGGAGTCAGCCACGTGACGCTAAAGCCGGGGGCATGGTCGAGCCAGCGGCACTGGCACGAGGGAGAAGACGAGTTCCTGGTGATGGTGTCGGGGCAGGCCGTGCTGGTGGAGGACGAGGGTTCGACCGTCTTGAATCCAGGGGACTGCGCGGCGTGGCCGAAAGGAAGGACCAACGGACATCACGTGCGCAACGACAGCGCCTCTGATTGCAGCTTCATCGTGATGGGCGGCGGAGTGTGCACCGGCGGCGGCTATTCCGACATCGACATGCTGTTCACCGCTGACGGTGCCTACATCCACAAGGATGGAACGCCCTATTAGGCGACGGCGTCCGCCTCATATTTCTCGATGACCCAGGGTTCGTCCTGGGCCTGGTCGATCCATTCGGCGACGTGGGGGTGCGACAGCACTGCTTTCATGTAGAGCGCGGCGAATGGGGGGACTGGAACGCCGTACGTCAGGAAGCGCGTTACCACCGGCGCGAACATGATGTCTGCCGCGCAGTAATTGCCGAACAGGAAATCGCCGGTGCCGGCGAATCGGGCCCGTGCCTGTGCCCAGAGCTGCAGGATCCGGTTGATGTCGGCGCGGACCTCGCCGTTGAACTCGCGGGTCGAGAAGCTCTTGCGCACATTCATTGGAAGCTCGCGGCGCAGAGCTGCGAACCCGGAGTGCATTTCCGCGGCCATCGAACGTGCCATGCCGCGTGCACTGTCCTCTTCCGGCCAGAAGAGCTCACGGCCATTTCGATCCGCCAGGAACTCGATGATCGCCAGGCTGTCCCAGACAACGCAATCGCCGTCCCACAGGATCGGAACCTTGCCGAGCGAGGGGGCGAACTCGTCACCTTCCCGCCGCTTTTCCCAGTCGGCATCGAACATGGGAACGACCAGCTGGAATATGCGCGGTTGCCGATGATCAGCTTCAGCAAAACTCACTCCTCAGGCGGTTGCGGCTTCCAGGATGGCAGTGCGCAGTTCCGACACGCCGCTACTCGTTTCACTGGACGTCGTGAAGATGTGAGGATGCGCCGCCGGGTGCTTGGCAGCGGCAGTCGCCGTGCGCTCCAGCACCTTTTGCAGTTCGGTCGGCTTGATCTTGTCGCCTTTAGTCAGGACGAGGTGATAGCTGACCGCCGCATCATCGAGCATGCCCATGATTTCAGTGTCGACGGGCTTCAATCCGTGCCGTGAGTCGATCAGGACGAGCGCTCGTTTCAACACCGCACGACCGCGCAAGTAATCGTTCACCAGGAAGCGCCACCGCTTCACCATGTCCTTCGGCGCTTCGGCGAAGCCATATCCGGGCATGTCGACCAGCCGGATCTGCACTGGACTGCCGACGTCGAAGAAGTTCAGCTCCTGGGTTCGGCCCGGCGTGTTCGAAGTCCGCGCAAGGCTCTTGCGGTTGGTGAGCGTGTTCAGAAGGGAGCTCTTCCCGACGTTGGACCTGCCAGCGAAGGCGATCTCCGGCACTGTCGGATCGGGCAGGAACTGCAGTCCGGGCGCCGACTTCAGGAAATCGATCGGCCCGGCGAACAGCTTGCGCGCGCGTTCGGCAATGTCCTCATCTTCGGACACTAGGTCGTGACCGGATGCGTGTCGGAGAAGTGAAGGCCGTAGCGCTTGTACAGCCACCATTGCTGCAGCAGGGTCAGAATGTTGTTCGTCACGTAGTAGAGCTGAAGGCCCGCAGCGAAGGGCGCGAAGATGAACACCATGATCCATGGCATCAGTGCGAAGATCTGCTGCTGTGTCGGGTCCATTGCCTGAGGACTGAGCTTCAGGGTGAGCCATTGCGTGAAGCCGACCAGGATCGGCAGCACGCCGATCGCCAGGATGTGCGGCGGAGTGAAGTTCAGCAGGCCGAACAGGTTGACCGGAGTCAGCGGATCGGGGGCCGAAAGGTCGTGGATCCACAACGCGAACGGCTGATGTCGCATTTCCACTGAGACGAGCAGCACCTTGTACAAGGCGTAGAAGATCGGGATCTGC
The DNA here is from genome assembly GCA_045811225.1 of Sphingomicrobium sp. Classification (GTDB taxonomy): domain Bacteria; phylum Pseudomonadota; class Alphaproteobacteria; order Sphingomonadales; family Sphingomonadaceae; genus Sphingomicrobium. The sequence continues at coordinate 12,472 of JBJMUK010000001.1, forward strand.
AGCAGGATCGGGAGGCAGCCCGCGGCAGGATTGATCTTCTCCTGCTGGTACAGCTTCATGATTTCCTGCTGCTGGCGCGGCTTGTCCTCTTTGAACTTGTCCTGGATCGCCTTCATCTTCGGCTGAACCTTGCGCATTGCCGCCATCGACTGGAATTGCTTCTGAGCGATCGGGAACATGAGCAGACGGACGATGAAGGTCAGGCAGATGATCGCGACGCCGAAGTTGCCGGTGACGGCGAATAGCCAGCGGAGAAGGTTGAAGATCGGGCGCATGAACCATTCAAACCAGCCCCAGTCGATCGACTTGGAAAGCTTGCTGATCCCAAGGCTCTCGTAACGGTCGAGCGCGGCCTTTTCCTTGGCTCCGGCGAAGACGTGGGACTGGAATGTCGCCGACTGACCGGGCGCAACGACGGCTTGCTGGCCCATGAAGTCAGCCTGATATCCGCCGCTTGGCGAAGGACGGAATGCTCCGGCGGCTGAGCCTTCGGGCGCCAGTGCCGTCAGCCAGTATTTGTCAGTGAAGCCCAGCCAGCCGGTGCCCGACGGTAGCGTCTTACCGGCACTGCCGGCCTCGCGTACCGTCTTCCAGTCGACGTCGTAGTCAGCCTTGTCGTTGGTAACGCTGATCGGTCCCACGTGAATCGTGGGCGAGGAAACGTCGACGGAACGGCCGGCGCGGCTTGCGAACCCGTAGGGCCGGACCGTGACCGAAGCCGCGGAGCGATTAGTCACCTTTTGCGTGACAGTGAACAAGTAGAGGTCGTCGACCGCCATGGTCAGCTGGAACAGCTGGCCTGCCGGACTGGCCCAGCTCAACGTCACCGGCTTGCCGGGTGTCAGGATTGGAGCGCTTGCCTGCCAGATGGTGTCAGGGCCCGGGGCCGACACGCCATCGCCCGACCAGCCGAAGCCGACGAACGATGCAGCTCGGGCGCCCTGCGGGGACAGCAACGGGACAGGCGGCG
>JBJMUK010000002.1:0-5590 GCA_045811225.1 Sphingomicrobium sp.
GGAATCGGCGGCGTCTGCGGTCCATACACCGGGTTCGGGTCCCAGACGCTGTCGAACAGGACGAACATCGGTCGGATCTTGTGGCGAGCGGCGATCTGCAGGAACTGGTCAAGCCGCTGCTTGAAGCCTTCGGGATCATTCTCCCACAGCAAGTTGTGCAGGAACACGCGCATGCTGTTCATGCCGATCGACTCCGCCAGTGCGAATTCGCGATCGATCCCGGCAGGATCGAAGGTTGCCGGGTGCCACATCTCGATCTCGTTCACGGCGCTTGCCGGCGTGTAGTTGGAACCGACGAGCCAGGGCTGCCGATCGTACCAGGCCTTCGCCTGCGCTTGGGTCCACTGGGGCCGCGCCTCGGCCGGGATGCTGCCGGAAATCAGCGCAATCGCGCTCGCGGCCAAGAGGAATGTGCGGCGGATCATCATGATCGTCGAGCTCCGGTCAGCGCGGATCGGCAAAGGTCAGCCGGTAGGTCATCACGTTTCGATAGGTCTGCCCGGGCTTGAGTATTGCGTCCGGAAATCCCTTCTGGTTGGGGGCGTCCGGGAAAATCTGCGGCTCCATCACAATGGCGTCACCAAGGCGATAAATCCGCTTCGACTTGCCGTGCGATGTCGCATCCAGGAAGTTGCCGGAATAGAATTGCAGGCCGGGCTGATTGGACCAAAGCTCGAACCCACGGCCCGAGGCCGGGTCGAACACACGGGCCATCAAGTGCTGGTCCCGGGTGACCTTGTCCCCCACCACCCAATTATGGTCGTAGCCGCGACCGAATTCGATTTGCTGGTCGCTGGCGTCGCGGACGCGCTCACCGACTGCATGCGGCGTGCGGAAGTCGAACACGGTGCCATTCACCGGGCGGAACTCGCCGGTTGGAATCGCGCCCTCGTCGGTAGGCAGATAGTTCTCGGCCGGGATCGTGACGAGGTGGCCCATCGCTCCGTTCGAGGAGCCTTCGCCAGACAGGTTCCAGTAAGCGTGGTTGGTGATGTTCGCGATCGTCGGCTTGTCCGTGGTGGCGGTATATTCGATGGTCAGGTGATTCTGCTCGTTAAGCGAGTAAGTGGCGAGCACCGTCATCTTGCCGGGGTAGCCCTGATCACCTTCCGGACTGACGTAGCGGAGGGTGACCGAAGCGGTCGGCCCGTCCTTTACCGAGACCACGTCCCAGAGGACCTTGTCGAAACCCTTGGACCCGCCATGAAGCGAATTCTTGCCGTTGTTGATCGGCGTCTGAAAGGCACGGCCATCAACGTTGAACTTGCCTGCGGCGAGGCGATTGGCGAAGCGCCCGACCGTCGACCCGAAATATTGCGGCTTGTCGATGTAGGCCTGGATGTTGTCGTAGCCGAGCGCGACATCGGCCTTCGCGCCAGTGCGATCCGGCATGATGACCGACTGCAAGGTTGCGCCGTAAGCGATCACCGTCGCCGATACGCCGGCCGGGTTACTCAACGTCACCGAAGGCACCGGCCTTCCGTCCGCGAGGGTTCCGAAGGTTCCGCGAGCAGCCGTTGCAGCCAGTGCGGAGTCACTCACGGCAAGTGCGCCCAACAGGCCCGCGACTAGGATGGTTTTCATAGACTCTCTCCATTTTGAGCTCGCGATACTCCACCTGCGAGGCGAGAGCCCTCGGCCTTGATCGTATGATGAACATCGAGTTTTGCCCGGCGCAAGAGGAAACAGGCTGATCCAAAGCTAACTTTGCAATTTTTCCGTCAAGAGCTCGGACAGCCGCACAAAGGGGTTCTCATTGAACTCCATGCCTTTTATCCGGCGCGCCTCATGACATCGACTCCGCAATTCAAGATTGAAGCCGTCGACGATGGCGAGGGCTCAATCATCCAAGTCACCGGGTCGGACGGGTCATCCGGATGCTACAATCTGCCCGGCCGGGAGTACCAGCACTACACGGACTTCTTCAACGGGCTGGCGGCCGACTTCGGCACTCGACTACCGCACTTGCGCCAGGTCTACGAGTTCGAGCCGAGTCCGGTACAGTGGCAGCCGCTGCTCACCGAGAACCTGTCTCACCAGATCCTTGCCGGCTACGGCGACCCCGCCGTGCTCAGGACGGACGACGGTTACTATCTCGTCGCAACGTCCAATGATGCACCGGACGCATTCCCGATCCTTCACTCGACCGACCTAGTTCACTGGGAAGTCCGCGGCTTCGTCTTCCCCGAGGGACATCAGCCCGAGTGGACTGCCCGGGGCCGGCAAGTCGCCGACTTCTGGGCGCCCGAAATGGCGAAGGTCGGCGAGGAATATTGGCTGTGCTACACGGCTCGCCAGTCGAATAACGCGCTCGCCATCGGCTTGGCGAAAAGCGTCGCTCCGACAGGACCGTGGACGGACATCGGCGAGCCATTGCTGACCGGTAGCCCGGTCAACACGACCGGACTTGGCCAGGATGCAACCATTCCGGTCATGAGCGGCGGTGTCATCGATTCCCACTTCTTCACCGACGCGAATGGCGATCTTTACCTGTTCTGGAAGGACGACACGAACGGGATCTGGCCGCGCCCGCTGGCGATGCTCATGCGCAAGCATCCGGAACTGATCGAGCGGATGTTCGAGACCGAAGAGGATCGGCGGTCCGCTGCCTTCTCCGCCGCCATCGTCGAATGGGCCAACGGCCGCCGCCCGATGGAACGTTTCTTCCTGATGTCGACCTTGATCGATGCCGCGCTGGGCTCTTGGGAGCGAGTCAAACGCGTGCTCCTCGACTTCGGTCTGGCGGGCGAGATCCTGGACGCGATGACCACCCCCATTCGGGCGCAGCGGCTTGCCACGGACGGCAAGTCGCTGATCGGTGAACCGACGCTCGTGCTCACCAATGACCTCGACTGGGAGGGCCATCTGATCGAGGGCCCTTTCGTAACGCTCCAGAATGGACGTTACTGGATGTTCTATGCCGGCAACGACTTCGGAACTCCCGCCTACGGCATTGGCGTTGCGGTGGCCGATCATCCGCTTGGCCCCTATGTCAAAAGGCCGGAACCGTTGCTCAAGTCGACACGCGAGTGGACAGCTCCGGGACATGCCTCCGTGGCTGCAGGACTGGACGGCACGCCGCAGCTGTTCTTCCACGCCTTCCATCCCGGGAGCGGAGGTTACAACGCGTTCCGCGCCTTGCTCACGGTGCCGCTGAAGTTCGGAGAAGACGGCGTTTCCGTCGGTTGAGGGTTCAACAGGTTTCGGACCATGCTAGGGTGCGCGGTTCTGATCGGGAGGTTGTCGGTCATGAGAGTAAAGCGTCTACGCAGCTTCATCGGTTTCGTTCTTGCAAGTGCGGCCTGTGCTGCCGCGGCAGAGCCCTCGTTCGTCCCCGTGTTCCGGGGCAATTTCCCCGACCCCTTCATCGTGGAGAACAAGGGCGAATTCATCGCCTATGCAACGAACAACGGCATCAACCTGCCGATGCTGACCTCGCGCGACCTGGTCCACTGGACTGCGGTTGCCGACCCGAGCAATCCGGGCAAGCCACTCGACGGATTGCCGCAGCTTGGATCGTGGGCACGGGAGGGCTTTACCTGGGCCCCCGAGGTGATGGAGCTGAACGGCCGTTGGCTGCTCTATTACACGGCTCGCTCCCGGAAGCTGGACGCGCAATGCATTGGCGTGGCCACCGCGGACAACCCGAAGGGGCCGTTCCGAGATCAGTCCGCAACTCCGATCGTTTGCCAGACCGACCTTGGGGGCTCGATCGATGGAAACCCCTTCAAAGACGCCGACGGCAAGCTTTACTTACTGTTCAAGAATGACGGCAACCGGATCCGTAAGCGCACGTCCATCTGGGGCCAGCAACTTGCGCCCGATGGCTTAACAGTCGTGGGGACCGCCGCCGAAATGCTGCGGGATGATCAGCCCTGGGAAGAACGGGTCGTCGAAGCGCCGACGATGGTCCGAACGCCGACGGGTTACCAACTGTTCTTCTCCGGAGGGTTCTTTGGTTGGAATCCGGACAGCAAGTTGTCGCCATACGCGATGGGCTATGCGAATTGCTCGGGTCCGATCGGACCGTGCAAGGCGTCCGCGACCAATCCCATCCTCCACAGCTTCAACGAGAGTGAGGCTGGCTGTTTGAGCGGGCCTGGCCACCAGGCAATCTTTACGGCCGCCAATCGGACCTTCCTCGCTTTCCACGCTTGGTCGGCAACGAAGGGGTGCCGTAACGGCGACGATAAGCGCAACCTGTATGTCGCACCCCTCTTCTGGAAAGACGGGGAGCCACAGATCGGCCCAAGCCTTCGCATGCCCGGAGGGCGCTGATGAATTGCTCGGCTGCTGTCGCAGGTGCAGCGCTCTTGCTGGCTGGCACTGCCTCGGCGCAATCCGACCTCTTCCGTTACGAGGCCGGTGAGCAGACGCACTGGATCAGTCCGGAGAATCCAACCGGAGCAAAGGGTGCCGGTGGTCTGGAAAATCGCGGTGCCAAGGGACATGCTTTCGACACCATCCCCGTGGGCGGGGCCCATGTGCTCGCCGACATTCGCGGCCCCGGCACCATCGATCGGATGTGGATGACGATTGAGGATCGCTCACCCGAAGCGCTTCGGGGACTGAAGCTGGAGATGTTCTGGGATGGCGCGGCGACACCCGCAGTGTCGGTGCCACTCGGCGACTTCTTCCTCCACGGGACAGGCGAAATGGTGCCGATGGAAACGGCTCTGTTTGCGAGTCCGGAGGGACGCTCCTTCGTTTCGTACGTGCCGATGCCGTTCCGTACCGGCGCGCGGATCGTCATTACGAATGAGTCGAAGAAGCCGGTGAATCTCATCTTCTTCGACGTGAACTATCGCTCGGTTGCCGAGCAGCCGGCGGATGCCATGTACTTCCACGCATGGTGGAGCCGTGACCGCGCAACGGCTTTGATGCGGGACTTTCGCATCCTGCCGCGGATCAAAGGGCGTGGACGCTTCATCGGGGCGAGTGTCACTGTTCTGACCAACGCGGTGTACGAGAAGACCTGGTGGGGCGAAGGCGAGATCAAGATCGCCCTCGATGGCGACCCCAGGGCGAGGCCGACGCTCGTGGGCACCGGAACTGAAGACTATATCGGAACCGCTTGGGGCCAGGGTGCCTACATCAACCGGTTCCAGGGCGCGCCTGTCGCTACATGGGACGGCGATGGACGTTGGTCCTTTTATCGGTTCCACATCCCGGACCCGATCTGGTTTCACAACGACATCGAGGTGTCGCTTCAGCAGATCGGCGGCGCCAGGAAGAACATCATTCTGGGCTTGCTGAAGAAGAAGGTGCCGCTCATCCCCGTGACCATCGATCCGGGGTCGCGCACCAACTTCCAGAAGCTGCTCGATAGTCGGAAGGCGTTGCCCGATCCTGCCCTGCCGGACGGGCACACCAATTACTATCGCAGCGACGATGTCGCGGCGGTCGCCTACTTCTACCTTGATCGGCCCGACCGCGTGTTGCCGGCAATCAGTGGGCCCGCCGAACGCATGGCAGCAATCAGGAAGCCCGCCGAAAAGAAGTGAGGCGGCCCCCAAGGACCGCCTCAGTCTCGTCGCAGTAGCTTTGCTCTAGTAACGGAAACGAACGCCGAGCGAGAACACGCGCTCGA
>JBJMUK010000003.1:0-11817 GCA_045811225.1 Sphingomicrobium sp.
GTTGATCATGGGAGAGACCGCGCCACAGGGACTGCGTGACGGGCCGAAGTTCATCCACCGCGTCCTGCCAGTCGATGACCCTGGCACGGGAGCGCACATCCTTTGTCATTTCCGCCAAGCCACCGCGCGGGTTCTCGGAGCGCCTCGACGGCGGGGCATGCGGTTCATCGTGCCGGTGTGGGACGAGCCCACGGCGTGAAACGGCAAAAATTTTGCCGCGATGTCCCGTGGCTTTCAGAAGCAGGCATACGTCAACCATCGTCAATCCGGTACCCAACAGCAGGACGTCGGCATCCGGATCCAGCGCATCCAGCATCCCGAATGCCCAGGGATCGGTCTGGTACAGCCGTGCAGGAAGAGCTGACGAGCGGAACCCATCCGGGTCGTGAGGCGGAAGGTTACCAACGGCAAGGACCGCGCGATCGGCTGTGACCACCTCTCCACTGGACAGGTGAACCCTGGCATTGCCGTCATACTCAACAGACTCCACGTCCGCCTGGACGAGCTTCAAACGGCCGCCGGAGTCCCGGACGGTCTCGGCAAGCAGGTCCTGAAGATAAGTGCCGTAAACCTGGCGCGGGACGAAGTCGGTCCCAGTGAACGGATGTCCGTGATGCGTCAGCCAATTGACGAAATGATTCGGCTGGTCCGGAAGCGCCGACATCTTGGCAGCCCGGACGTTCAGCACGTGCTGCGGGTGCAGGCTGCTATATGCGACGCCCTTGCCCGCTTCCGAGCGGCGCTCGATCACGGTGGCGCGCGGCCCCTCGTGACGCACCAGGTTGATCGCCTGCAGAGCCCCGCTGAACCCGCAGCCGATGATCGCGACATGCTCGATGGGTGTGGGCTGCAGCCCGCGCTCAAATCTCATATTCAAGCTGCCATTCGCCGCCCGGATTTGCCGCGCGGGTCGTGGCGAACGCGCGTTCGCGCTCGGTGACCTCCTGATGAAGGCGCTTGATTCGAGTGCTTGCCGAGCGCGGGAACAGCGACGGCAGCACCGCGTGGATCATGCACGCCGCACCCCCGGACGCCATCGTCCAGCCAAACCGCAGGGCAATGCCGGCATGTTCGGCGTAGGTCTCACCCACACTGCGCGGGTGATCGAGGAAGATTCGATCGATGAAAGTCATGCAGGCAACTTACCTGCTCGACCGTGCCGCCGCTACCCCGCGGCTTTGGCGACCCCGACGAGGGCAGGCCGCAGCAGGCGGTCCTTCAGCATGTAACCGGCCTGCATTTCCTCGATCACCGTGCCCGGTTCCTGGTCCGATGGAATCTCGATCATGGCCTGATGGCGATGGGGATCGAGCTTTCGGCCCCTGGACTCGACGCGGGTGACGCCGTTGCGCTGAAAGGCCGACTCAAGCTCCCGTGCGGTCGCCTCGATGCCCGCAAGGAAATTGGCTGCCGTCTCGTCCGCGCGAAGTTCGTCGGACACGGCCGCGAGCGCCCGTTCGAGATGGTCCTTGATCGCCAACATATCGCGGGCGAAGCCGCTTGCGGCATAGGCTGCCGCCTGCTGCTTTTCTGCTTCGAGACGGCGACGTACGTTCTGGGTCTCCGCCGCAGCGTAGAGCGCCTTGTTCTTGGCTTCCTCCAGCTCTTGTTCGAGTTCCGTCACCCGGTCATGTTCCTGCAATTCAGGCGCGGTTCCTGCCGTTTCGCGGCGGATTTCTTCAGCTTCGTCGTGGAGGTTATGCTCGTCGTTCATGCCATCAATCTCGTCAGTGCTTTGGCGGTAAAATCAACCATGGGGACCACGCGGGCATAGTTCAACCGCGTCGGGCCGATCACGCCCACAACGCCAACGACCTGCTCGTTTCTCCCGCGATATGGGGCGGCGATAATTGAAGAGCCAGAAAGGGCGAACATCCGGTTCTCGCTGCCGATGAAGATTCGGCAGCTCTGCGCATCCCGTGCGCCTTCCAAAACCCGCGCGATTTCCTGCCGGTTCTCAAGCTCGTCGAGCAGCATCCGCACCCGTTCCAGGTCTTCTGCGGCACTTTCATCGATGAGATTGGCCTGCCCCCGGACAATAAGGACCGGCCGACGCGCATTATCCGTACTCCATGCCGCCAGGCCGGACGCGATGAGTTCGGCAGCGGCGCGGTCGATGGCTTCCTTCCGGTCGAGAATTTCGGCGCGCAGCCGCATCTCCGCCTCGGCGAGGGTGAGGCCGGCAAGCCGCGCGTTCACGAAATTGCTGACTTCGTTGAGCGCTGTTGCAGTGATCGTCCCATCCAGCGGCACGACCCTATTCTCGACGCTTCCATCGGCTCCGACGAGCACCGCCAGCGCCCGCGACCGGTCGAGCATGACGAAATTCAGCTGCCGCACCCGAATTTCGCGCTTCGGAGCCATGACCACGCCAGCACAGGATGACAGCCCCGAGAGTGCGACGGAAGCAGCAGCAAGCGCATCTTCAATCGGCTGCTCCCGCTTGATTTGTGCCTCGATCGCCGCGCGCTCCCGCGCATCAGGCATAGACGCCTGCATTATGCCGTCGACGAACAGGCGAAGTCCGCTCTCGGTGGGCACCCTGCCGGCCGATGTGTGAGGATGAGTCAACAGCCCCCTTTCCTCCAGTTCCTGCATCACGCCGCGGATGGAGGCGGGAGAAAGGCTGACACTGCTTGCGAGGGCCTTCGAGCCAACCGGCTGGCCGCGTTCCAGATAAGCCTCGACCACATGGCCGAAGATGACCCGCATCCTGTCCGTCAGTTCGCTGATCTGCTGGCTCATGGCGCGGATGTAGGGCCTGATCCGCCGGACCTCAACGCGCTACCGGCCGCGAAGGTCAACCTCCTTCGTTTCCACGGGCTGCGTGGCCAAACTTGCGTCATCGACGAGCTCGTCGGCGGCGAAAATAGCGCTCGCCAGGTCATAATCCCGGCCCTTCATGCAGTTCGCGCTGAACGGAAGCTTTTGCTCGGTTCCGCGATTCCACGTGATCGTTCCGTAGGGACCGTCGGTCAGCATGTTCTCGCATCCTTCCGGAAGCGCCAGCTGGGTTTCGACCTGGACGACGGCGGCATTGAGCGCCGAGCGCTGCTCGGGCGACAAGGTGAGCCGGCGAGTCAGGAGGTTATAGTGCCCCCGGTCGGAGCCGATCTGCTCGCTTTTGACATGTTCGACATTGCCGGAAGCATCGACAGACCATTTGCGGAGGGTCGCTCCCCACGATTTCACCTCGACCGATACGCCGTTCAGCGGAGCACCCGCAGGCGCCGCCTGTGTCTGAACCGGTGCACAGGCCCCAAGTGCTGCAGCCAAAAGCATAAACCCAAATTGTCGCATCAGCCCCTCTGCGGTTGAATGTCTCGCTCGCTCACCATATGGCCCAACACCACCCCAGACGAGAGGAATATGCATGCGCCCGAGTGGACGCGCCCTGGACCAAATGCGCGATCTTCGGTTCGAACCCGGCTTTACCGTTCACGCCGAAGGATCCTGTCTGGTCAGCTTCGGCGACACCCGGGTGCTCGTCACGGCCTCAGTCGAAGAAAAGGTCCCGCCCTTCCTGCGCGGCAAGGGCCAGGGCTGGGTCACTGCCGAATATGGCATGCTTCCGCGCGCCACCCACACGCGCGGCAACCGCGAGGCTGCGAAGGGCAAGCAGTCGGGCCGAACGCAGGAAATCCAGCGCCTCATCGGGCGCTCGCTAAGGGCAGTTGTGGACCTGCAGAAGCTCGGAGAGCGGCAAATCACCGTCGACTGCGACGTGATCCAGGCTGACGGCGGCACTCGCACGGCTTCCATCTCCGGCGCTTGGGTCGCACTTCGCATCGCTGTCGACAAACTGATCGCAGCCAAGGCGCTCACGGTCGACCCGATCCGCACGCAGGTCGCGGCGGTCAGCTGCGGCGTTCACAACGGATCAGCAGTACTTGACCTCGATTATGCCGAAGACTCGACTGCGGGCAGCGATGGGAATTTCGTGCTCACCGCAGACGGGGCGATCGTCGAAGCCCAGCTCACTGCAGAAGGCGAGACTTTCGACGAGGAAGGCCTGCTCCGGCTGCTGCGCCTGGCGCGCATCGGCTGCACGGAGATCTTTGCGGCCCAGCTGAAGGCCACCGGCCGGTGAGGAGCATCGGCGACAAGCTCGTCATCGCGACGCACAATGAGGGCAAGCTGCGCGAGATCAGGGCGCTTCTTGAGCCGTTCGGTATCGAATGCCTTGGCGCGGCCGAGCTCGACCTGCCGGAACCGGAAGAAACCGGCGTCAGCTTCGTCGACAATGCGGAGCTGAAAGCACGGGCCGCCGCCGATCTCAGCGGACTTCCAGCATTGTCGGACGACAGCGGACTGTGCGTGGACGCGTTGGGCGGACGTCCCGGCATTCACGCTGCCCGATGGGCGGAGGATGACCAGGGCAATCGGGACTTCGGACGGGCGATGGAGCGTGTCTGGAAAGAGCTCGAAGGCGCAGGTGCTGAAGCGAGCAGGGATGCGCACTTCGTCTGTGCGCTTGCGATCGCCTGGCCCAACGATGGGCAGGCGGAAGCCTTTGAAGGGCGGGTCGACGGAACCTTGGTCTGGCCGCCCCGTGGCGAACGCGGGTTCGGCTATGATCCCATGTTCGTCGCGGACGGCCGTGGCGTTACTTTTGGCGAGATGGACCCCGACGAGAAGCACCGGATCAGCCATCGGGCGGACGCATTCCGGAAGTTCGTCGCCGCTCTGGGCTAATGGGCGAACCCCTCGCCCTCTACATTCACTGGCCATTCTGCGTCGCGAAATGCCCATATTGCGACTTCAACAGCCACGTTCGGAGTAGCGTCGACCAGGATGCCTGGCGCAAGGCCCTGCTCGCCGATTTGTCGCACGAAGCCGCGCTGCTGCCCGGACGCCAGCTGACCTCCATCTTCTTCGGAGGAGGAACGCCGTCTCTGATGGAGCCTGCCACCGCGGCGGCACTGATCGATGCGGCCACCGGCCACTGGTCGCCAGCCCCGGACCTCGAAATCACGCTAGAAGCCAACCCCAATTCAGTGGAGGCGGAGCGCTTCGCGGATCTGGCCACCGCCGGAGTCAACCGCTTGTCGCTCGGGCTGCAAAGCTTCGATGACGAACGGTTACGATTCCTGGGTCGAGCGCATTCGGCGTCTGAGGGACTCGCCGCCCTCGATGTTGCCCAGGCGCAGTTTGCCCGGGTGAGCTTCGACCTGATCTACGCTTTGCCTGGCGACACCGAAGCCTCTTGGCGGAACACGCTGCAGCGGGCGCTCAGCCTCGGCACCGATCATCTCTCGCTGTACCAGTTGACGATCGAACCGGGCACGCGGTTCGCGGCGCTGCACCAGGCCGGGAAACTGGACCCGCTAGACCCCGACGAAGCGGCGACGTTGTTCGAACTGACCGCCGAGCTGTCCGCCGATGCAGGCTTGCCCGCGTACGAGATCAGCAATCACGCGCGCCCGGGTTCCGAGAGCCGCCACAATCTGACCTACTGGCGATATGGCGATTATGCGGGAGTCGGGCCCGGTGCCCACGGACGGCGGCTCGGACGCCGCACCGTCCGCCATCGCAAGCCCGAGAACTTCCTGTCGGCGATTGGCCGCAACGGCCACGGACTACAGGAAGATGTTGTGCTTGATGCCAGCGAGTCGGCGGACGAAGCGCTGGTGATGGGGCTAAGGCTTACCCAAGGCATCGACGCCCAGGCGCTTGCCAACCGTTTTGGGGTCAAGGCAATCGTCGACTGGGCGGCCGTTGACCGCCTGGTGGCCAGCGATCATTTGCAGAGACACGGCGGCAAAATCGCAGCGACGCCGAAAGGCCGGCTGGTTCTCGACCGGTTGCTGGCCGAAATTGCGGCGGTCGATTAGTTCGCCGCAGCCGCAGCTTTGGCTTCGGTCTTGCTTATCCACTCGTAATTCTCTTGCGAAGCTGAGAATTGCTCCGTGACATCAGCGGCGGCATCGTTTGACGCGCGAGACCTTCCCACGCCATTCTTGACGTCGAAGGCGACCAACGCAGCCTTCAATTTGTCGCCCTGTGCAGAACAGGCCGTGCGGAGAAAGTCTGCATATGCGTCAAGAGCGACTTTCTGGGCCTTGGCGCTCGCTTCGGCCTGCTTCAGGCAATTCCCGAAGGCCATTCGCGGTCCCGTGATCGATGCCTGCAGTCCGGCGAGGTAAACCGCCGACGCTATCGTCAATCCAATCATCGCACCCTCTCCCAAAGGTAACCGATGGGGGGAGAATGACTCTTTTACGCTTCCGTGGGAAGCGCTTATTGAACGGACCGATGGATGAGCGGCTGCCCCCCGGACTGTATGTAGTCGCAACCCCGATCGGCAAACTCGGCGATTTGAGCTCGCGCGCGGCAGAAACCCTCCGGCGGGCCGATCACGTCCTTGCCGAAGACAAGCGAGTTAGTGCCAAGCTGCTCGCCCATGCCGGATCGAAGGCGCGGATGAGCGTCTACCATGATCATTCAAGCGAGGCGGACCGGGCAGCGATACTCGCGAGGATCGGAAATGAGGCCGTGGCGCTGGTCAGCGACGCTGGAACTCCGCTGATCTCCGACCCCGGATACAAGCTGGTTCGGGCTGCTCGCGAGGCCGGATTGCCCGTCCACACCATCCCCGGGCCAAGTGCGGTTGTTGCTGCGCTTACGCTGGCGGGATTGCCCACCGACCGCTTCCTGTTCGCCGGCTTCCTGTCCGCCAAGACCAAGGCACGCGCAGATACGATCGCTGAGCTTGCGACCGTCCGCGCGACCCTGGTCTTCTACGAAGGCGGGCCCCGCCTTGGAGATGCGCTTGCGGCCCTCCACCAGGGCCTTGGTGACCGCGAGGCCGCGGTGGCGCGGGAGATTACGAAGCTGCACGAAGAGTGCGTTCATGGTACCTTGTCCAGCCTGGCGGCGCGCTATGCCGACAGCCCGCCGCGTGGCGAAATCGTGATTGTCGTGGGTCCGCCTGCCGCCCCTTCGGAAGCCTCTGATGAGGATATGGACATGGCCCTTCGGGACGCACTGACCCGTTTGTCGCCCTCGCGCGCGGCAGCGCAAGTCGCGCAGGAACTGCAGGTCCCGCGGAAGCGTGTCTATGCCCGCGCCTTGGAGCTTGCTGCCGAATGAGACGCCGCGAAGCGGAACGCCGGGGACGGAAGGCGGAATGGATCGCTGCGTTGTGGCTGCGCCTTCACGGCTGGCGCATCCTGGCTTTCCGAGCACGCGTTCCTGGCGGAGAAGTCGACCTGGTGGCACGACGGCGGAACACGCTCGCCTTCGTCGAAGTGAAGGCGCGAGCGACGCCGGAGGCGGCAGACCTATCGCTCGACCAGTGGCGGCTGCGCCGTGTCGCGGTGGCCGCCGAACGACTGTCACAACGCTATGTCCGCGATGGAGACGATATCCGGATCGATGCGATGTTCATCGTCCCCGGCCGCCTTCCCCGCCATGTTCCCAACGTGTGGCATGGGTGACAAGCGCGCTTCTCTGCCCTAGCGCGCGGCCATGAGTCTTCGCGTCGCAGTTCAGATGGACCCGATCGAAAACGTCGGCATCGCTGGCGACTCCACCTTTGCGCTCATGCTGAAGGCGCAGGACCTCGGTCACACGCTCTTCCACTATCTCGCATCCGACCTCAGCTTCGAGGAGGGTCGCGTTCGTGCGGTTGCCCGCCAGGTTTCCGTTCAGCGAGTATTGGGCGACCATTTCGAAGCGGGCGAGCCGGTCACGATCGATCTTGTGGATGACGTAGACGTCGTGCTGATGCGGCAGGATCCGCCCTTCGACATTGCCTACATCACCGCCACCTACCTGCTGGAACGGATCAGCGACCGGACCCTGGTCGTGAACGACCCCCGGTCGGTGCGCGACTGCCCCGAAAAGCTGTTCGTTCTGGACTTTGCGGAGTTCATGCCGCCGACGTTGATCACCCGGTCTGCAGAGGATGTACGCCGCTTCCATCAGCAGCATGGCGAAATCGTCATCAAGCCGCTTCACGGCAATGCCGGGGCCGCAGTGTTCCGCATCGACGTGGACGGGCAGAACCTGACTGCGCTGATCGAGTTGTTCGGCACGAGTTGGCCCGAACCCTTCATTGCCCAAGCCTTTCTCCCCGCGGTTGCGGACGGCGACAAAAGGATCGTGCTGGTGGACGGCGAGGTCGCGGGCGCGATCAACCGGCGTCCGGGCAAGGGCGAAATCCGATCGAACCTCGCTGCCGGCGGAACTGCCGAAGCGGTCGAGCTCAGCGAGCGTGACCGGGCAATCTGCGACGCGCTCGGTCCCGAGCTGAAGCGCCGCGGCCTGCTGTTTGTCGGCATCGACGTGATCGGCGGGAACCTCACCGAAATAAACGTGACCTCGCCGACGGGCATCGTTGCAATCGACAAATTCAACGGCAGCGACACGCCGGGGCGCATCTGGAGCGCTATCGACCGCCGCCTTGCGGAACGAACAAAGGCGTAACCGAGTGAGCGACTGGATTGTCCGCCTGATCGAGCAATCAGGCTATCTGGGCATTGGCTTCCTGATGTTCCTGGAAACGGTATTCCCGCCGATTCCTTCGGAAGTGATCATGCCGATTGCAGGTGTTGCCGCTGGTCAGGGCAAGCTTCACTTCGGCTATGTCGTAGCGGCAGGCACGGCCGGCGCAATGCTCGGCAACATCGTCTGGTACCTCGCGGCCCGCGCGCTTGGCGTGGAGAGGCTCAGGCCCTTCATCGCGCGTCACGGCCGCTGGCTGACGATGGACTGGGCCGAAGTGCAGCGTGCGGAGCGCTGGTTTGGCCGCTTCGGCAGTTTCTTCGTATTCCTGGGTCGGCTGCTACCCACTGTCCGATCGCTGGTCTCCGTTCCGGCGGGACTGCTTCGGATGCGCTTCAAGAGCTTCTTCATCGCCTCGACCATCGGCACCGCGCTTTGGACCGCGATCCTGGCCGGTGCTGGGTTCCAGCTGCAGCAGAATGTCTCCGACGTCGCCGGCATCATCGGCCCGCTGTCGAACGCGATCCTGATCATCCTGGCTGGCGCCTATGCATGGCGCCTGTGGCGCTATCAGCCTCCGCCGGCAGAACGAGAAGCATCCAAATCGGACTAAGTTCTGGCTCGAATCCAGTGTTTCTACAGATGTAAGAAAGAACCGGAACGGTTATTTATTCTTCTGTTTACGGGTGAGCGCCCAGGCAGGTCCAGCCGCGGCGCTGCTCGCTAACCCCACTAAGCGAACGCGCCGCGGCGAAACTCTCACGCGCGGGGGTGGGCGTGACGGTAAACGTCCAGCAGCCGCGCCGCATCCACAGCCGTGTAGATTTGCGTCGATGACAGGCTCGCGTGACCCAGCAGTTCCTGCAACGCGCGCAAATCAGCGCCGCGCGCAAGCAAATGCGTCGCGAAGCTGTGCCGCAACGCGTGCGGCGTCAGCGTGTCGGGCAGGCCAAGCCGCAGGCGCGCCGCCCGAACGGCACGGCGAACCAGATCCGGGTTGAGCGGCCCTCCCCGCGCCCCAACGAACAGAGGCGCATCCTTCCCGATCGGATGTGGGCACGAGCGCACATATTCCGCCACCGCCTCAGCCACAGCGGGGACAATTGGCACGATTCTCGTCTTGGACCTTTTCCCCGTGACCCGCAGCGTTGTGCCCATCGGCACGTCACGGCCGGTCAGCGACAGCGCCTCGGCAACGCGCAAGCCGGCCCCATACAGGAGCAACAGGATGGCGAGGTCGCGGGCGCCGATCCAGGGTTGCGATGCGGCCTCCGCAGCATCTTCAGCAAGGCTCATCGCGTCTTCGGGAGAAGCGGGGCGCGGCAAGGTCCGCGGACGCTTCGGAGCACGGGTCCGCGGAAGCTGCGCGATGCCGCCTTCCTGCTCCGCGACATAGCGCAGGAAGGCGCGGACGCCGGAAAGCTCCCGCCCCGCCGATGCCGCGCCGAGCCCTTCCCCTCGCCGGCGCGCCAGGAAAGCCCGGAGGTCTGTCGAATTGAGATTCACCAGCGCAGCCGCGTCGATGGGGCGGCCTAGGTGCCGACCAAGGAACTCAATCAGTCGGTGCGCAGTGGCGACATAGGCGCGGACGGTGTGCACGGAACGGCGCCGGTCGTGCTGGAGATATGTGGACCAGCGAGCGACATCGCCGCTTGCCGGATGGTCGCTCAGTCGCTGCTCGGTTCGATCACGCACCGGCGGATCATAGCGGCGAGGCTGCGTCCTAGGAACATCAGCAATTCGGAGCCGTGGCGGCCATCCAGGCTCTGCGGCGCTCGCTGGCCAAGGGCGATGACACCGGTTGGCAATGGTGGTTCACAGTCGATCCGGATCAACGCCTCGGCACGAATCAAATCGCAGGCGGGGCCGAATAAAGGATGGCCGCGATCAACCGTCCGAAGCTCGACCCCGTCGACTTGTCCAATGAGGCGATCCAGCAATTGCGGGGCAACCAGCTGCACGCCGCTACCGTCGACGCGGAAGCCCTGGTTTCCAACGATCAGCGCAACCGCAACGGAGTCGATGCCGAGAATCAACGGCCACTCCTGGGTCACCACATGCATCAGCGAATCGAAGCTGTCCGCCTCGATTGCTGCAATCACGGCTTCGTGGATGGACGCAACTGCGCCGGAATGACCTCGAGCGAAGGCGATGAGGTCCTGATTGGCCTCCTGGACGGCGCCGAGGCGTTCACGCAGCTGCGCGACCGCCCGCTCCTCGAACTGGATCACCCGTCCCATGGGCGGATGCTACGCTGAAACCGGTTAATTTCCTACAACGCGCTGTTTGGCCGGCCTTCGTAATTCCACGTAGTTGTGCCGGCGCTACAGTGGTGCGTAAATCACCGTTCGAAGCTAAGGACCCCACGGATGCGGCATTGGATCAACAGCGAACTCGGGGCGGTCAACGTGATGACCGTCAAGGTCGATCCGAAGATCGTCAGTGAATTCGCCCCGTTGATTTCCTCCCCGCTGGACGAAACGGAATATGCGTGCGTTCGCCCTCCCTGGAGCAGCGATGTTCGCTGGATCTCGGCAGCCACCGAACGGACCTTCGAACAATTTCAGTCCGCCTTCGACCGGCTGGAGATCGGCCGTGCCGTCGAACCCTATGTCGACATCGACAAAGAGGTACGGATGTATGCGGGTTTTCTCGTGATCCGGTCCGAGTGCACCGAACCCTCGTTCCACGTCGACTGGGTCGACACGAACAATGAGGGTTTCAACACCAACATACCGATCACGGACAACAGTGCCGGCTTCGGGCTCGTCTACAAGAAGCTGAACGGCAAGATCGCCGAATATGAATATAAGCAGGGCGAAGCGATCGTGATTGGAGACCACTTCGTCCATTCCACCGCGCCCGGCCGCTCCGAAACTCCGGTTGGCCTGCTGTCCTACATCTTCGGCACGGACAAGATGGAACATTGGGACAAGCTGTTCAGGACCGCCGGATACCAGAGCACCCTGTTGCGCCGCCCCGACGGCAAGTTTCACCGCAACACCACCGTAAAGGCGCCTACTCCCGCCTGACGATCGACTCGCGTTCACGCTCCAGGCAGAAATGGCCGTCCAGAAACGGGTTCAGCATCGTCATATGCAGCTGAATTTTGGTGATCGTGCCGCGTTCCTCGGCGTTCGGCGCGGCTGAATCATTGGCGCCTGCGCCACTCGGTTCGGGCATCGCTTAGCGATTACCCCTCCGGCAGCACCGCTCGCACATTGGCAAGCAGCCGCTTCGCCTCGGCCACGCGTGCCTTGGCCGCATCCGCCGTTACCTCTCCGCCGAGGAAATTGTTGAGCAGGCGACATTGGTACTCACGGCAGCTGGAATAGCGCTTTTCGTACACCGTCCATGCCGCCCCGGAGA
>JBJMUK010000004.1:0-18265 GCA_045811225.1 Sphingomicrobium sp.
CGGCGGCCCTGTCGGCGCTGTACGTCGCGTCCCGCCAGAAGGCTGCCTAATGGCGTCACTAAAGGACGCGGTGGGAAGGGATGTTTCACGTGAAACAGTCGCAAAGCTGGAGAGCTATTCGTCTCTGCTCCGAGACGAGTCCCACCGGCAGAATCTGATATCCAAGTCTACGATTGATACGCTTTGGGAGCGTCACGTCCTGGACTCCGCGCAATTGGCTCGATTCGCTCCCGCAAGCGCGAAATGGGTGGATCTGGGCTCGGGTGCTGGCCTCCCGGGCGTCGTGATCGCCATCGTCACAACTGGCGCTGTAACAATGGTCGAGCCGCGAAGGCTGCGGGCTGACTTCCTTTCGAAGGTGGTCGCAGACCTGAAACTCGAGGCTGAAGTTTGGTGCGGCAAGGCGGAGAGGATTGAAGGGAAGTTCGACGTCATAACAGCCCGCGCCCTTGCTCCGCTCGAGAAGCTTCTGCGCATGGCGCAGCATCTCTCCCATCCAGACACCGTCTGGATTCTCCCCAGGGGTCGGAATGCAAAATCGGAACTGGCCGAAGTCGATCGAAGCTGGCACTATGACCTTCGGGCGGAACGGAGCATCACAGATCCGGACTCGGAGATACTGCTGCTCAGCAAAGTGAGGGCGAAATCAAAACGATGATTCGCGTGGTGGTGGCCAACCAGAAGGGCGGGGTCGGCAAGACAACAACCGCGATCAATCTCGCCACGGCACTGGCAGCAATCGGCTGGAAGGTTCTGCTGGTCGACCTTGATCCCCAAGGCAATGCTTCAACGGGCCTGGGCATTCCTCAGTCGCAGCGGCAACTGTCTAGCTATGATATTTTGATCGGGGGCGCGAGGCTCACCGAAGGGGCGGTGGCGACTCGCGTTCCGCGGCTCGAGCTTGTTCCTGCGACTGTCGATCTTTCGGGCGCGGAGGTTGAGATGGTCGGTATGGCAGACCGCGCCCACCGCCTCGAAAAAGCGTTTGATGCGGCTCCTGCGGGCCGGTGGGATATCATTCTCATCGACTGCCCGCCGTCACTGGGGCTGCTGACCGTCAACGCTTTGGTGGCATCCCGCCACTTGCTCGTTCCCCTGCAGTGCGAGTTCTTTGCATTGGAAGGGCTCAGCCAGCTTCTTCAGACCGTTGAGCGAATCCGGGTGGCCTTCAATCCAGAGCTCGCGATTCTAGGCGTCGCGCTCACCATGTTCGACCGCAGGAACAACCTGTCCCAGCAGGTGGCTGAAGATGTTCGCGCTTGTCTTGGTACGGCTGTTTTCGAAACGGTTGTGCCACGGAACGTCCGGCTGTCGGAAGCACCAAGCCACGGCCTGCCGGCGTTGATCTATGACCTCCGTTGCCCAGGTTCCGAGGCTTACGTGAGGCTAGCCCGGGAGCTCATGGCGCGATTGCCGCAGCGAGCGGAAGCAGCATGAGCAAGGCCGCTTCCGGCCTTGGCCGCGGACTATCGGCTCTCCTTGGTGAGCAGCAGCACCGCGGCGACGAGACAGGGCCGGCTAACCGTGGCGGCGTGCGCGAGGTTGAAGTCGCGCGGATTCGTCCGAACCCGAATCAACCTCGAGTGCATTTCGATGATGAGAGCCTTGCCGATCTCGCCGCGTCGATCGCAGAACGCGGTGTCCTACAGCCCATCCTGCTTCGTCCGGTTGGCGATGAGTTCGAGATCATTGCTGGCGAACGGCGGTGGAGGGCCTCCCAGCGGGCGAAGCTACACACCATTCCCGCAATCGTTCGCGAGATAGACGACGCCACCACCGCCGAGGTCGCACTGATCGAGAACATTCAGCGCGAAGATTTGAACGCTTTGGAAGAAGCCGAAGCCTATCGGCAACTCATTCAGCGCCATGGGCACGGGCAGGAAGACCTCGCGCGCTTGGTGAGCAAGTCACGGAGCCACGTGACGAACTTGCTGAGATTATTGGACCTTCCTGCATTCGTGCGTGATGCGCTAATGCGAAGCGATATCACGATGGGCCACGCGCGTGCTGTTGCGGCCGCGGCCGATCCCGAGGCGCTCACCCGCGAGGTCATTGCAAAGGGGTTGTCGGTCCGCCAAGCTGAAGCGCTCGCGAAGAAGGGTAGATCGGGCCAGCAGCGCGACCTCGTGAGCGCCGGCGAACGGCCACCCAACCGCATCGATGCCGACATCGGAGCTCTGGAGCGGCAGCTCAGTGATCTGCTCGGCCTCCGCGTCAAGGTCGGTCATAACGGAAAGTCCGGGCACGTCACGCTGCATTACAGCAGCCTCGACCAACTGGACCTCATCTGTCAGCGGCTCAGCGGCGAACCCATATAGGACAGCGTCAGCGGCGCCGTGCTGCCCGCGCAACCGCCACCAGCTCCTCTCCAAGAGCTTCGCCAGGGGCCAGAGGCGTCAGCATGATATCACGCTCCAACGTGCCGGCGCGCTCGACGATGCGCGCTAATCCTGGCGCATCCCAAGCCTGAAGCAGCCGGCCGACCAAAGCCTTATCCTTGTAGAACAGCGACTTCTCGAGGGACGCCATGACTGCACTCATGCTCTCACCGCGCTCAACGCGGGCTCGCGCGGGCGCAAGCATCATCAAACGTCGCTGCAGTGACCGAAGTATCGGGATTGCTTCAGCTCCACCTGCAGGGAGCGACGCCAGTTCGCTGGCCAATGCAGGAAGGTCACCGGAAAGGGCGATGTCGGCCACCCTCAGGAAATTGCCTTCCGGCAGGTCGGCACCCAATTCATCGACGGTCTGATGTTCGAGTTCCTTTGGGGCTTCGGGAGCGGCGTCAACGTAGAGCCCAAGCTTCGTCAGCTCCTGTCTTACGATCGCCTGATCGTTGCCGCAGCCCTCGGCAATCCTTAGAGCGACAGACCGCTGAATCTTCAGGCCCAGGGTGCGACCAACCTCCATCACCATTCGCTCCGCGTCCTGCCCCTCTGGAACGTAGGACACATAGGTGAGGGCCAAAGGGGACGCGTCGCAAAGTCTGAGGAGCGCCGAGGTCTTGCGCAGCGCACCGGCAATCAGCACGACCGGGCTCTCGCTGGCCGGTGCCTCTAGGACTGCTTCCACCCCGGCGAGCACTTCTTCGCCCGCGGGCTCCACCCAGATGAGCCTTCGGCCCCCGAACAGCGACATGGCTCCCGCTTCAGCAGCGAGCAGCGCGGGGTCCGACTTTATGGCTGAACCCTGAATCGGAGTTCTGACAGCCCCCAAGGACGCGAGCAGGCGCTGCGCGTGCGACCGAGATTGCCCTTCATCGGAACCATGGAAGAGGAATATCCGGACGTTTGGGTCCGGCCGGTCAAGCGCCTTGCCGATTGCCCCACGCGCGATCTTCACCGCGGGGGGCTAATCTTTTGAGTTCTGGACCCGTACAGCGCGATCCTGGCAACGATCTGGTCCGCGACGACTTCGGACAGGCGCTCGGCAGCTGTTTGTTCGGCGGCGACCGTTGCATATTCCGAGCTGACAACGTCGATCCCGGCGTCTGACCCGGCCGTCGCGTCAAGCACCACGTTGCCAGTTCGAAGTTCCACGAGGCGGTAGCGGGCTCGAAGGGTCCTCCGCTCGCGCGTGGTCGCCCGATCGCCCCGAATGCCGAACCCGGTAATGTCATCGTCCAGTTCGACGTCCAGCCGGTACTGCGAGGTGCCGCCTTCCTTCCCGCTAAGACGATCAACCAGCTTGGTTCGGACTAGCCACCCCACCTGGCCGGGGATTGGAGCGACTTCGATCGACCGGAGTGTGGCTGCGACACTGCTTCCCTCGCCGCCGCTGTAGAGCGGGTGGAGCCCGCAACCGCTCAGGGCCAGTGCAACGATGGCGGCCGCGATTCTCAAGCGACGATATTCACAAGGCGATCAGGGACTACGACAACCTTGCGCGGCGGAGAGCCATCGAGCTGTCGTTGCACCTTTTCCGACGCAAGTGCCAATGCTTCGGTCGCAGCCTTGTCCAAGCCGCGTGGTGCGGTGATCGTGTCCCGAAGCTTGCCATTGACCTGGATTGCGATGGTCGTTTGATCGTCAATCAACAGCGCGGGATCATGGCTCGGCCATTCGGCCAAAGAGACAAGGCCAGACTGGCCGAGCTTCGACCAGCATTCTTCCGCTAGGTGAGGAGTCATCGGCGAAACTAGGCGAACGAGCGTCGTGATGGCGGCGTCGCGACTTCCCGACGCAGGCGCCTTCTCGAGGACCCCGACAAGTTCGTAAAGCTGGGCAACCGCCTTGTTGAATTGCAAATCTTCGATTGCTTCTCCGGCGGCGGCGACCGCGCGGTTGAGCTTCTTGTCGACGGCCCGGTCCGCACCGTCGTGGCTACCGACGCTATCTACCAGCCGCCAAACCCGCTGAACAAACCGCGCGGCGCCTTCGATGCTACTCTCAGACCATTCGAGGTCGCGCTCCGGCGGGCTGTCCGAAAGCATGAACCAGCGGACGGCGTCGGCGCCGTAGCGGTTGACGATCGGCTCCGGGTCGACCGTATTGCGCTTCGACTTCGACATCTTCTCGATGCGCCCGCGCTCAGCCGCCGATCCGGTGGCGGCCTCAACGAGTGCTCCGCCTTCCCGCACCTCGACTTCATCGGGAGTGAGCCAGCGACCATCGAGCGACCGGTACGTCTCGTGCGTCACCATGCCTTGCGTGAACAGACCCTTGAACGGCTCCGACAGGCTCAGGCGTCCGATGTGGTTCAGCGCTCGCGTCCAGAACCTCGCATAGAGGAGGTGGAGGATCGCGTGCTCCACGCCTCCAATATATTGCGCGACGGGCAGCCAACTTTCGGCCTCGGCCCGGTCGAAAGGCTGATCGGCCGGCTGACTGGCGAAGCGAATAAAATACCAGCTGGAGTCTACGAAGGTGTCGAGCGTGTCGGTTTCACGCTGCGCCGAGCCGCCGCAGTCGGGGCAGCTCACCTGTCGCCAGCTCGGATGGCGATCAAGCGGGTTCCCAGGGATCTCGAAAGATACGTCCTCCGGCAGAACGACGGGCAGCTCGTCGCGAGGGACGGGCACTGGGCCACAGTGGCCGCAATGGATGATCGGGATCGGCGTGCCCCAGTAGCGCTGCCGAGATACGCCCCAGTCGCGCAGGCGGAACTGGACCTTGCCGACACCCCATCCTGACGTTTCCGCCCGCCTGATGACTTCCGCTGACGCCTCGGCAGTGGATAGGCCATCCAGGAACCGTGAATTCACGGCAACACCATGAACCGGGTCAGCGGCGCCGGAGATCGGCTCCTGCGCAGCCGCTACGCTCGCGGCGACAACGCGCCGAACCGGCAAATGATAACGCGTCGCAAATTCGAAGTCGCGTTGATCATGACCGGGAACGCCGAAAATCGCGCCCGTGCCATATTCCATGAGCACGAAGTTGGCGATATAAACAGGAAGCCGCAGGCTGGGATCAAGCGGATGCTCGACTTCCAAGGGCGTGCGATATCCCTTCTTTTCCGCCGTTTCGATCTCGGCCGCGCTGGTGCCGCCCGCCCGGCATTCCGCGATAAAGCTCGCTGCAGCAGCATCAGTCGCACTGAGCGCCTCCGCAAGCGGATGGCCCGCGGCAACGGCTACGAAACTTGCGCCGAAGATCGTGTCCGGGCGGGTTGTGAACACTTCGACCTCGTGAGTGCCGCCAATCTCTTGCGTGAGCTGAAATTTGAACTGCAAGCCCCGGCTGCGGCCAATCCAGTTCTCTTGCATCAGGCGAACTTTGTCCGGCCAGGCGTCCAGCGTGCCGAGGCCTTCGAGCAGATCCTCAGCGAAATCGGTGATCTTGAGGAACCACTGACTCAACTTCCGGCGCTCTACGATTGCCCCGGACCGCCACCCGCGCCCGTCGATCACCTGCTCGTTGGCGAGGACGGTCATATCGACCGGGTCCCAATTGACCTCGCTTTCCTTGCGGTAAACCAGGCCTGCATTGAACAAGTCCAGGAACAGAGCTTGTTCATGCCCGTAATAAGCAGGATCGCAGGTCGCGATCTCTCGCCTCCAATCCAGCGCAAATCCAAGGCGCTTCAGCTGCGCTCGCATCGTAGCGATATTGGACCAGGTCCAGTCGCCCGGGTGTACATTGCGCTCCATCGCGGCATTTTCGGCCGGCATACCGAACGCATCCCAGCCCATCGGATGCAGAACCTCGAAGCCGCGCATCCGCCGATAGCGGGCAATCACATCGCCCATGGTGTAATTGCGGACGTGGCCCATGTGGATGCGCCCCGACGGATAGGGGAACATCTCCAGCACGTAGGTCTTGGGCTTGGACGACGCGCTATCGGCGGCGAAGCAGTTCTGCTCGTCCCACTTCTGCTGCCAGCGCTGATCGGCCGCCGCCGGGTCGAAGCGGCTGGTCATACTCAGCCGCCGACAGACGTCCGGCGAATGTCGCGAGCGCGGGTCAGAATGATGTCCTCCAACTTCTGAACGGTCGCCGCCGACACTGTTGCATCAACCCAGGCGCCATTCTGGTTCACCTGACGGGCAGCAGCAACGCGTAGCGCGTCTGCGCGCAAATCTTGGTCCAGGACCGAAACGGTCAGCTTCACGCGTTCACCGGGAGCCTTTGGGTTGGTGAACCAGTCCGTGATGATGACGCCACCGCTAGCATCGGCCTGAAGCAGGGGAGCGAACGACACAGTGTCGATAGCCGCGCGCCACAGATAGGAGTTCACGCCGATTGTCGTCACCTTGCTCGGGGCAAGTTGAGTCGGAAGATCGCGATTCCTGGTGCAGCCGGATCCGGCAAGGGCCAGAACGGCAGCAACGGCTGCGGTGATCAATCGGCGGGCCATCTAATCTTCCTTACAAAACGTCCAGGTCAGTCGCACCGGCGTTATAGAAGCTGGGTAAGCCGCTGCAAGCGCATCGGTTGGGATCCCGATTGTGCTCAGGGGGCCACAGGCTTCCACTGAATCTCCGGAGTCATGGAACCTTCATTTGCGGAAGGCTATATCAAGTTCCTGACAGGGAGTTGAACGTGCGTATTGCCCGCAGATGGAAGAGCGCTCAAACGCTCGCCGCGATTGCCGCGGCGGGGCTTGTGCTGTCTCCTTCGTTTGCGACTCCGACGAAGCGGCGTGCGCCTGCTGTTTCCCTTAGTTTCGACCCGGTTAGCACCTTCACACCGGCCAATGCCGACCCGCGTCTGGCTGCGACTTTTGCCGGCCGCGGGGCATCGCTGAACCAATTCAAGTTCACTCCGTCGGCCGCGAAAAGCAGGCCTTCGCAGGTGCGAATTGCGATTCGCGCGCCAGTCACCAATGCTGCTGCTGGTACGCCTCATGCCACTGCTCCTGCGACTTCTGCGCTGAACGGGCTTACGCCGGCGACCTACAACCTCGGGGTCGGTGTCGGTTGGCGGCGCTTTGCCGTTGCGGGCGACGTTGCCAAGGTGAAGGATGCGGATCCGGCGCTGGGCGGACGTGAAAGCGCCGCACTGGGCGTCAGCTATTCGCTCAAGCGTTTCACCGGCCGCGTAGCGGTTGCCGCCGATCGCTCGGATGGCCAGGCCCTGGCCGCTCTTCGCCGTGCCGATAATTACTCTCTCGATGTCGGCGGTTCGTTCGACATCAGCCGTCGTATCGCCGTGACCGGCGGCGTTCGCTATCGGGTCGACCGCGACCGCTTCTCGGCGATCAAGGATGACCGTCGGGACAGCCAGGCTGTTTATGTCGGAACCGCCTTCAAGTTCTGATTAATCAATTTCGCCGCTAGCGGCACGGCATCTCACTACTTATGGCGCCCGGCATGAGCGCTGCGTTTCGCCTGCAAAACGTGCGTCGGCAGATTGCCGCCGCGATACAGCTTTCCGGTCGGAAGGACTCCGTGCGCCTCATTGCCGTGAGCAAAAATCGCACCCCCGACGAGATCGAGCCACTTCTCGAAGCGGGCCAGCGGGATTTCGGAGAAAGTCGTGTCCAGGAAGCCTCGGCAA
This sequence comes from Sphingomicrobium sp., assembly GCA_045811225.1. Lineage (GTDB taxonomy): Bacteria > Pseudomonadota > Alphaproteobacteria > Sphingomonadales > Sphingomonadaceae > Sphingomicrobium. Next base: position 7,941 of record JBJMUK010000004.1, read on the forward strand.
AATGGCCTGCCTTGCTGGCTCGGTACCCGGACGTACGCCTTCACTGCATCGGACGACTGCAATCCAACAAGGCCGGGGCAGCCGCTCGGCTATTCAATGCCATCCATTCGGTGGACCGACCGTCGCTGCTCCGGGCGCTGGTGGACGAGCCGGAGAACACAGGGCGCGGCCCAAATGTCTGGGTTCAGGTCAACATCGGGGGGGAGTCTCAGAAGGGCGGGTGCGCGATAGAAGATGTTGGAGAGATGGTCGCCGCCGTCCGCGCGTCCGCTCTTCCGTTTGCAGGACTGATGGCGATTCCCCCTGAAGACAAAGAGCCATCGCCTTTTTTCGCACTTCTGGCCAAGCTGGCCCGACGCCATGACGTCGCGGGTTTGAGCATGGGCATGAGCTCCGATTTCGGTGCGGCGATCATGCTGGGGGCGACCGACATTCGGGTCGGTACGGCACTGTTCGAAGGATGAACGTCGAAGCACTCATCTTCGATTTCGACGGTGTGCTGTTGGAAAGCGAGCTCGCCGGTAATCTGCACTTGGCCGATTTGCTGACCGAGCTGGGCCATCCCACGGATGTTGACTTCGCCCTTACTAATTTCACTGGGTTGAGCGGGCCCGATTTCCTCAGCGCCGTAGAGCGGCACATCGGAGAGCCACTTCCTGAGCGCTTCCATGACTTGAGAAAGGAAGAGGATGAGCGTGTTCTGCTCGAAGGCGTCGAAGCTGTCGTCGGCGCCGTTGACTTCGTTCGTTCATTGCCGGCCGGGCTGCCGCGAGCAGTCGCCTCATCAAGTACTACCCATTGGATACGCACCCACCTCCGGCACATCGGGCTCGAGGGCGTCTTCGAGCCCCACATTTACAGCGGTCGCGAACATGTGGTTCGCGGCAAGCCTGCTCCCGACATCTATCTTCATGCGGCCATGAGACTGGGCCATGCGATCCAGGATTGCGTGATCATCGAGGATTCGGAGGTGGGCGCGACCGGCGCACTGGCATCCGGCGCAAGGGTGATCGGGCTGGCGGCGGGTCGACATTGCCGTGACGGTCATGACGATCGCCTTCGCGCTCTTGGCGTTCGGGAGATCGCGTACAGCTTCGACGACGTGCGCCGCAGCCTCGCCTTACGCTAGGTGCCCGCTCTTGAGGTGCTTGGTCGCCAGGTAGTCCGCATTGTGCGGGTTGGCAGGCATGTGGTGGGCAACCCGTTCAACGACCTCGATGCCGGCGGAGCTAAGCCCGGCCAGTTTCGCGACGTTATTCGTGAGCAGACGTACGCGAGGCGCGCCCAGAGCTCGAAGCATGGCCGCAGCTGCGCCATAATCCCGCGCATCGTCCTCGAACCCCAACCGGGTATTCGCGTCCACGGTATCCACGCCTCGATCCTGTAGAGCGTAGGCGCGTATCTTGTTTGCGAGGCCAATGCCCCGGCCTTCCTGTCGAAGGTACAAGAGGATACCGCCGCCGGCGCCTCCGATCAGTCGGAGGGCCTCCTTCAACTGCGGACCGCAATCGCACTTCAAAGAGCCGAATACGTCTCCGGTAAGGCATTCGCTGTGCAGCCTCACTAGCGGAGGCGCTCCGCCAAAGGCACCGACCACCAGCGCCACATGCTCCTGGCCGTCATCCGCCGCTCGAAAAACGACTATCTGTGAGGTGGGTACACCTTCGATCGGCAGACGAGCGCGAGCGGTCATCATGACGTCAGGTACGGAGGTCTCGAGCGCCGCTGCGTCGAGTTCGATAGCAACCTCCTGCGTTCCCACCCACCACACCGCGGGTAGCAGCCCCGCCTTCCTCGCGAGATCCAAGGCTGCAGCAGCATCGGTGGGGAAATGGAGGGGCAATATGCTTGGTGGCCCGCTCGGCGCGCGATCATAGTCTTGGCCGGGATCGGCGAGCGTCCGGGCTGACTCGACATCGAGCCACGCTTCGCGAGCAATCGAGACCGGGCTCATGGGAGCCGCTGCATGTAGAGCGTTGGAGAGCGACAGACTGCCAGCGCGCACTCCGCTGAGGATCAGAGTCGCTGCACCCTCAGGATCGAGAAGGTCGAGGACTGCGGCGGTTGCAGTCTCCACGGCGAGGTAGGCCTGCTGCCCAATGCGGACCGGCCGGCCGCCTCGGAAGGCCGCAATTGCCCGCTCCACAGCGGTCGGCTTCAAACTTGAAGCTCGCAGATCAGCGGCACGTGATCGGAAGGTCGTACCCACGCCCGGCAGGGTTCTAACACTTGATGGCCGATGAGCGCGCCGGCGAGCTCAGGCGACGCCCACATATGGTCGAGCCGCCGCCCACGATCGTTCTTCGTCCAATCCGGAGATCGATAGCTCCACCACGTGAAACAACGCTCAGGGGCCGGGACATATTTCCTGCCGATGTCGATCCAGCCATGCGCGGCCTGCAGGGCCGCGAGCGCAGCCACTTCGATGGGAGTATGGCTAACGACATCCAGCAAAGCTTTGTGGCTCCAGACGTCGCACTCCAGTGGCGCAACATTGAAGTCCCCGACGATCAAAGTCGGCTCGCGCAACTTCTCCGACCAGCGCGTCATTCGTTCGATGAAGTCGAGCTTCTGGCCGAATTTGGGGTTCAACGTTCGGTCGGGGATGTCTCCTCCTGCCGGCACGTAGACGTTCTCGAGCCGGATCCCGCATTCCAGACGGACGCCGACGTGCCGGGCCTCGCCATTGTCCTGCCAGTCATTGCTCCCCGGCTCATGGAGCGGCAGGCGACTTACGATCGCCACTCCGTGATGCATCTTCTGCCCGTTAAGCTGCTGATGCACATAGCCGTGCCGATGAAAGAGCGCGGCTGGAAAGACATCATTCTGCGCCTTGGTCTCCTGGAGGCACAGGACGTCCGGCTGCTCCTCGGTAAGCAGCCGATCAACGAGATCGGCGCGGGCTCGCACCGAGTTGATGTTCCACGAAGCGATCCTGATCTTGCTCACGGCTTCGCTCTCTAACTTGCCCTGTTCATCCGCGCTACCGCACGCGAAAAAGGCCCCCGCTCCGGGGGCATGGAGCGAGGGCCGACCGAGCGTTCGTCACGCAAGGTGATCCGGCTGGGCTCTGGGTAACAGGGGGAAACCCCAAGCAACGCCGGATCACGCTTGTCAGTACATCGCGAACCCTGACGCCGCGATGAACAGTTTCGGATCGCTACGCTTTTTAACGGCGAACCTTCTTCGGATCGGTGAAGGTGAAGGCGCTCCCAGGCACCGCCACATTGTAACGGACGTTCGACAGCGTGACTTTCGTCCGTTTGTTCTGCGCGTCGATCGCGGTCCATCCATACAGGGCAAGGCCCCCCGGCGCAGATGGCGTCCGTGTGAACCCGAGGATAAGCGTTCCGTATGGCTGTTTGGAGGCCCGAACCACGACGATCCGTTGATCCTTGTTGGGCACCACGGCGCCCAAACCCTTGATCTTGGGGTTTGCCGACAGAAGCAGGCCGAGCGGCGTGCTGTTGATCGCGCCGAGGTTCGACTTCTGTCCCACCGTGTAGTCGAGGAACCACAAGCGATTGCCGTCGCCCACCATCAACAGGTCGCCGCTTCCGTACTGGAAACGAATGCGGCCAGGACGCTTCAGTTGCAGCGTTCCTGCGGCAGAGCGTCCTCTCCCGTCGGTTTGAACGAAGCTCGCGGACATCGAGTCTACAGCGGTCAGGTGCGCCTGAACCTTAGCGAGATCCGATGCCGTCTGGCTCGGAGCAGCGGAGGCGGGCACCATCGAGGCGACAATCGCAATGGGTGCGACGAAGCGCGCGATTTTCGCAAAGGTCATGTCAAAGCTCCTGGATGATTTCGCGCGACTGGTCGCGCTCCGCCGTTGAATGCGCTCTGAACCCGACAGTTCCCTGCCGTTCAGGCTCAAATGGGGTGCCCATCCGGGTCGATCAGAACCTCTCGGCGGCCCACGTGGTCCGGCTGGCCAACCTTGCCATCCTTTTCCATCCGCTCAATCAGCCGCGCAGCGCTGTTGTATCCTACCCGAAGCTGCCGCTGCAGGTATGAAGTCGAAGCCTTCTGGCTTTCGGCAACGATCTGCACCGCCTTGCGATACAGCTGAGTTTCGGCATCCTCGTCGCCGGTCGGCTGGCCATCGAACAGGTAACCGCCGTCTTCCGGTTCTTCCGTAACGGCTTGGATATAGTCGGGCACACCCTGCTTGCGCCAATGCTCGGCGACTGCCCGCACTTCCTCGTCGCTGACGAACGGGCCGTGGACGCGGATGATCTGCTTACCACCGGGCATGTAGAGCATGTCGCCCTTACCCAGCAGCTGCTCCGCCCCCTGCTCTCCAAGGATCGTCCGGCTGTCGATCTTGCTGGTGACCTGGAAGCTGATTCGCGTGGGAAGATTGGCCTTGATAACACCGGTGATGACATCGACGGAGGGACGCTGCGTCGCCATGATCAGGTGAATGCCGGCGGCGCGTGCCTTCTGCGCAAGCCGCTGGATTAGGAACTCGACCTCTTTGCCGGCGGTCATCATCAGGTCCGCAAGCTCGTCTACAATAACGACGATCTGCGGCAGGACCTCGTATTCGAGCTCCTCGGTTTCGTAGATCGGCTGGCCAGTCTCCGCGTTGTAGCCCGTCTGGACCCGGCGTCCGAGCTGCGCCCCCTTCGCCTTGGCGTCCCGCACCTTCGCGTTGAAGCTTGGCAGTGCGCGGACCCCCAGGCTGGCCATCATGCGATAGCGCTCCTCCATCTGCTCGACCGTCCACTTCAAGGCGCGAATGGCCTTCCCTGGTTCGGTGACGACGGGAGCGAGGAGGTGCGGAATGTCCTCATACATGCTGAGTTCCAGCATCTTGGGGTCGATCATGATCATCCGACACTCATCCGGCGTCATCCGGTAGAGGAGCGAGAGGATCATGCAGTTGAGACCGACGGACTTACCGGAGCCGGTCGTGCCGGCGACCAGCAGGTGCGGCATGGGCGCCAGGTCGGCGATAACCGGATCGCCCGCGATGTTTTTCCCGAGGATCAGTGGTAGCGACATGTTCTGGTCTTCGAAGACCTGGCTGCCTACGATCTCCGAGAGGCTCACTGTCTCGCGTTTGGAATTCGGAAGCTCGATCCCGATGACGCTGCGGCCCGGAATGGTCGCCACGCGAGCGGACAGCGCGGACATGTTGCGAGCAATGTCGTCGGCTAGCTGAATAACCCGGCTGGCTTTGATTCCGCTCGCCGGCTCCAATTCGTACATTGTGACGACCGGTCCAGGTCGGACCTCCACGATATCCCCACGGACGTGGAAATCTTCGAGGACCGACTCCAGCAGACGAGCATTCCGCTCCAGCCCGGCGCGGTCGATCTGCGTCTTTCCGTGCTCCGGGGGAGCAGCGAGCAAATCTATTGCCGGCAGGGAGTAATTGTCACCCAAAGCCAGGCTGGGCTGCGTAGCTCCGGACCTACGCCCCGCAGGCTTCGCCGGAGCAACCCCGCGACTTGGGTCGGTCACCGCCACGGTTGGACGCGATTTAGGAGGAGCCACCTGCTTCTCCTCGCGATCTGCAGTCCGTCGCGGTTTGACCGCCTTTGGCTGCGCCGACCGGCGGAACAGGTTCGCAAACCAGCCCCGCTCGTCTGGCAGCAGGCCAAGCGAGAGATACGCGACGATGATCCCGCCAATCCCGAAAAGTAACAGGATGGTGAGCCGCAGGGGACCGGCAACCGAAGGGTTGGGGATCAGGTGCACGGCCGCGTCGATCCCTTGGGCGATGCACATGCCGATCACCCCGCCCCAGCCGCTCGGAAGCCCGGAGACGGAGCGTGCTGACGTCAGTCCGAGAGCAACTCCGAACAGGATTGCTGCAAGGCTCGCCACGAGGGTCGCCCGCGACAATCGCCCGGCGGCTTCCAATCGTGCCAGGCGCAGTCCTGCCAATGCAATCGCGGGGATGAGCAGGAAGGAGCCTATGCCAAGGAGTAGCAGCAGCACATCGCTGGTGTAGGCGCCAACGGTGCCCAGCCAATTGAGCGGGGGCCCGCCCGCCGCGGTGGTGAGCGCCGGATCGGTAGGGCTGTGAGTGGCAAGCGCAAGACTGAGCGCTGCGGCCAGAGCAAGCAGCACGTAGCCGGCCAATCGCCTGGCCAACCGGGCGGCGGACGTGCGCAACGCGTCGCGCCAGTCCGGTCCCAAATCCCGTTTGCGCGTCTGCGCCGCGGCCGTAGCCATCTCTTATCCCCGCCCTCAAATCTCCAGCGTAGAATGCCTTGTGGTGGACTCGCCGGTCAAGCGAACTCGTCGCACGGCATCAACGTCTCGCAATGCGGGGCACTGCGGGCTAGTGACGCAGCATGGATCGAGCCGACGCGATAATTCTGGGCGGAGGGATGGTGGGCCTGGCGCTCGCCTCGGCGCTCGACGCCAGTGGCATTTCCACCGTCGTTGTCGAACCCGCCGATCCAGACCAAAGACTTGGCGCGTCATTCGATGGGCGCACTAGTGCTGTCTCATCGAGCTCCATGCGCATGCTGGGCACGATCGGCGTCACGGATCAGCTGTCCCAGGCGGGCTGCCCGATTTTGCGGATTGCCGTGGCCGACGGGCTTGAACCTGGGGGGCTCCACTTCGACCCTCCGACAGACGATCCGGAACCGCTCGGCTGGATGCACGAGAACCGTCACTTGCGGGCGGCACTTCGCGCCAGGGCCGAAGCCGGCAGCAATATCTGGCTGATGTGGAAGGCTAATGTCGCCGACGTGGATCGTGGACGTCATGGCGTCGTTGTTTCCTTGGCGGACGGCCGGAAGCTCAGCGCGCCTCTGTTGATTGCCGCCGACGGCCGCAACTCTCCCGCAAGGGACGCGGCCGGCATCCGCATGGCCCACTGGCGCTACGAGCATACCGCCATCGTTTCGACGCTTCGGCACGAGCTGGAGCACGAGAATGTCGCCTACGAGATTTTCTTTCCGACCGGTCCATTCGCTCTGTTACCAATGACGGACGACGACATGGGCCACAGATCGGCCATTGTCTGGTCCGTTTCGAACGACGACGCGCCCGGTTGGCTGTCATTGTCGGACGAGGATTTCGCGGCCGAAGCCGAAGCCGCGATGGGCGGCTTCCTGGGCAAGATCGGCATGGCGGCGCCGCGTTCAGCCTACCCGCTCGGCTTTCATCATGCCGCGCAGATTACCGATCACCGGCTTGCCCTTGCCGGTGACGCCGCCCATGCCATCCATCCGATAGCGGGGCAGGGCCTGAACCTTGGCTTCCGGGACGTTGCGGCGCTCGCCCAGGTGCTGGTGGAAGGTGCGCGTCTCGGCCTCGACCTGGGCGATGCTCAACTCCTGGCCCGGTATCAGCGCTGGCGCTCACTCGACAGTCTTATGGTGGCAGCGGCAACCGACAGCCTGACTCGGATTTATGGCATTCCAGGCAGGACGGCATCGGCCATGCGCCGCTTCGGCATGCGAATGGTTGGGCGGATCCGTCCGCTCAACGAGCGCCTGCGGGGGGAGGCTCGAGGAACGACTGGCGATCTTCCCCTGCTGCTACGCGGACTGCCGATCTGAATTACTGGACCGTCGGCTCCATGTCGGCACCGCCTGGGGTCATGCGTTGGAACTGCATCAACTGCACCAGCAAGTCTGCTCGGCCGGCCAGCGATTCTTCTTCGAGCAGGGCCTGCTTCGCACCGACATCGAACGGCGCCACCTGGGCAATGGAATTGACCAGCATCTCGTCATCCAGGCGAGCAACCGAATCCCAATCCACGGATAGACCCAGCGCTTCGCCCAACCTGCGCGCTTCCCGCTCCACCTCCGCGCGGGCGGCCAGCCCAAGAGGTGGCGGCTCGCTGTCGTCCAGCACCGAGAGGTCGACATCCGCAAAACGGTACGCCAGGCCCATGTCCGGCTCGGCTATAATCCTGAAGCGGTTCGATCCGTGCAGGACGATGTTAAACCGTCCGTCATCGAGCTCTTCTATGCCGACCAAATCGCCAACGCATCCCACGGAATAGAGGGTGGGACGCTCATCGTCCGGACCTTGCGGCTGGACCATTCCAATCCTTCCGCCTCCCTCCATGGCATCGCGTACCATCTCTCGATAGCGAGGCTCGAAGATGTGCAGCGGAAGCTGCGATCGCGGGAACAGGAGTGCTCCGGCCAGCGGAAAGATCGGGACGCGCATCAGGTGAAGAGCAACGCAGATAGGCGGCGGCGCTGTTCGCGAGACCATGGATCGGCGAGACCCTGGGCCTCAAGCAATTGCAGGAACCGTGCCCGAGCCGCGCCATCGTTCCACTCGCGATCATTCCGGATGATTGTCAGCAGCTCGTCTGCAGCGCGGTCTCGGTCGCCGGACGAAGCCAGGGCACCGGCCAGTTCGAAGCGCGCGCGGTGATCCGTCGGGTCGGCGCTGACGCGATCCAGCAGTTCGGAATGGTCGTGACCTGAGGCCGCTTCCGCAAGCTCCAGCGCCGCCTTAGCACGAGCGACTGATGGCCTCTTGGCCAAGTCATCGCTCAGCGACAGCGCGAGCGCTCGTGCTTCATCCAGCGAGCCGGCCGCAACCAGTGCCCGCAATTCACCACCGACAGCATCCTCATTCTCTGGCGCCATCTCGCGGATTTGACCGAATACGCTGGCAGCGCGAACCGCGTCGCCTTCGGCCAGCAGTTCCTCGGCCATTGTGAGCAATGGGCCGACGTCTGCTTGCGGCGGTTCTTCCGTCTCAAGCTTCAGCTGGGCGAGGATCTGATCGAGGACCTTGGTGATCTGCCCTTCTGAGCGATAACTCGTCATGTCCACGACTGGCTGGCCTTGGTAGAAGGCATATACCGTCGGCACGGACTGAACCCGGAATTGCGCCGCAATCATTTTGTCCTTGTCGACGTCGATACGGACCAGCTTTACGCCCTTGCCGGCATAATCGGACGCGACCTTGTCGAGGGTCGGCGACAATTGCTTGCACGGTCCGCACCATTCCGCGGTGAACTGCAGGAGGACGAGGCTCGCCATAGACGGCTGGACAACATCGCGGTCGAACTGGGCGATTGCCTCCCGTTCCGCCTCGCTCATGCCAAGGGTTGCCACGCGCACAGCTCCTTCCGTCCCATCCGCTCGCCATATGGGCGGACGCGTGCTTCGTCACAAGCGGTCTGAACGCCCCTTGCAGTCCGCCCGCACCCCATGCTAGGCGCCCGCCTCACCTCAGCTGGCAGGCTTTCCGAAGCGCTGCCGGTTTAGCTCGAGAGCGGGCGTAGCTCAGGGGTAGAGCACAACCTTGCCAAGGTTGGGGTCGAGGGTTCGAATCCCTTCGCCCGCTCCAGTCTTCTTCGCGATGTGCATCGCTCCGCTGTGCGGAGCGTTCTAGCTTAGAGGAGAGGTTTGGAATGTCCCTGACACAGAATGGTGGAAAGCTGGCCTGGCAGCATGTCGCGCTGGTCCTGATCGCTGTCGGCTGCCTGCTTACCGTGGCCACGACTCTGGGCGATATCCTGTAACGATCACTCGACCAGCGGGACGCCATAACGGATCAGGATTGCGCGCACTTCCGCTGCCCGCTTTTTCAGCGCTGCTTCCACTTCCCGCTTCAGGGCAAGGTCGGCCCTCCGCACTCCCATCGACACATCGAAGACCATTGGCAGGGCCGGGCCATCCGCTTTCGGGGTTACGGGCGTGAGAATTAGTTTCACGGGTTCCCGCTTCGCGAAATAGCCTGCGGTGGGACCCCAGACGAAGGCGACGTCCAACGTCCCTGCGGCGACCGCGTCCACGATCGCGGATTGCGGCGTCGGCTCCGCATAGTCTCCGTAAATCGGAAATCCCTGGACGTTTTCGACGATGCCGCGCCGAGCAAGCGCGTGGGCTGGCGGGGTGTTCGAGCCGTCATCCCCGATCAGCTGCACTCCGACGCGCAAGCGGCCAAGTCGCGGGTCATCGAGACTGTTGATACCGGTTAAAGGCCCTTCACGAACAAGGGCGACATAGCTGGACCGGTAATAGGGGCGCGTGGTCGCCACCATTTCGAGAGAGCTGGCAGCGCCAGGAATGAGATCGCAAAGACCGGCGTTCAAGGTCTCACGGACATTCCCCCGGCGCTGCGCCCACCACACGTACGTCAGATCCGCATTCAGTTCCTCGGCGATCATCTGGATGATCCGGTTCTCGAATCCTTCTCCTTTGGCGTTGGAGAAAGGCAGATTGTTCGGATCGGCGCAGACCTTAAGCTCGCGGGCACTCGCCGGCGTACCGAGCAGCGAGAGCGCGGCCAAAGCGGACAGGCGCTTCACGGCACCACCTCAACGCCCCAAGGCTTGCCGCCGATCTTGACGGGGGGAAGCGGCTTGTTCGACTTGAGGT
>JBJMUK010000005.1:0-5264 GCA_045811225.1 Sphingomicrobium sp.
ATGCAGCCGATCTGGACGCTCGTGTTGGGGCTCATTGCCGTCGGCATCGCCGCGACCTCCTTCTCGATCATCGAGACCTGGAGCTACGCGACGTTCCTGAAGCCGGACGCTAAGCCGGCCGGCGTCGAATATCTCGGCGCGATCCTGCTCGATTTCGCATTGCTCGCCGCCTGGGCCGCCCTCTATTACGGGATCAATTACTTCCTGCTGCTGGAAGAGCAGATCGATCAGCGCGAACGGCTGGAGAGCCAGGCCTCGTCGGCGCAGCTTGCAATGCTGCGTTATCAACTGAACCCGCATTTCCTGTTCAACACCCTGAACAGCATCTCCACGCTGGTGCTTTTGAAGCAGACCGAGCGTGCGAATGCGATGCTTGCGCGGCTCTCCTCCTTCCTGCGCTACACTCTTGCCAACGAGCCCACGGCCAAAGTGACCCTGGCGCAAGAGGTCGAGACGCTGAAACTCTACCTCGAAATCGAGAAGATGCGGTTCGAAGACCGGCTTCGCCCACATTTCCGCATCGAGTCGGAGACGATCGGGGTGCGCTTGCCATCGCTGCTGCTTCAGCCGCTGATGGAAAATGCGATAAAATATGCCGTTACCCCTAGCGAAAACGGCGCTGACATCTGGCTAAACGCAACCCGGGCCGGCGACCGCGTGGTGATCGAGGTTGCGGATAATGGCAGTGGTGAGGGCGTCGCGATTGCTGCCAGCCCATCCACCGGCGTCGGGCTCGCGAATATCCGCGATAGGCTGGGGCAGGCCTATGGCGAGAAGCATAGTTTCACGACGCGGAAGAACGAACAGGGCGGATTTAGCGTTATCGTAGAAATCCCCTTCGAAACCGGAGAATATAGCTGATGAGCATTCGGACCATCTTGGTCGACGACGAGCCGCTGGCAACCCAAGGCCTGCAGCTTCGTCTGCAGGCGCATGACGATGTCGAAGTCGTCGCCACCGCCGCCAATGGCCGGGAGGCGATCCGCGCCATCAAGACGCATAAGCCGGATCTGGTCTTTTTAGACATCCAGATGCCGGGCTTCGATGGATTTTCGGTGATTCAGGGCCTGATGGAGGTGGAACCGCCGTTGTTCGTGTTCGTCACAGCTTATGGCGACCACGCCCTTCGTGCCTTTGAGGCGCATGCAGTCGACTATTTGATGAAGCCGGTCGAAGAGGATCGCCTGGCGGCCACGCTGGACCGAGTCCGGCAGCGGTTATCCGAGAAACGAGGGGCCGAGGAAGCGGAACGGCTGAAGGAAGCGCTGGTCGAACACGCGCCCGAAGCGGCTGAGGAGCTCGCCGAAGGATCGAGCGACGCGCCGCTTTCGAACCGGTTCGAAAAGATGATCAACATCAAGGACCAGGGACAGATTTTCCGGGTGGACGTCGACACCATCGAACGCATCGACGCCGCTGGCGATTACATGTGCATTCAGACTGGCGACAACACGTTGATCCTTCGCGAGACCATGAAGGATCTGGAAAAGAGGCTCGATCCTCGCCGTTTCCAGCGCGTCCACCGGTCAACCATCGTCAACCTGGACCTGGTTCGGCAGGTAAAGCCGCACACGAACGGCGAATGCTTCCTGGTGCTCAATTCAGGGGCTCAAGTGAAGGTCAGCCGGTCATATCGCGACGTTGTCGCGCGATTCGTTCACTGATCCGTTGATCTGACGGCGTTTGAGCGCATAGGGGCGAGCCGTGCGCGATCTGCGGTGCAGCCCTAGCCCAATGACGTCCGCAGGCGTTCATCAGCAATAGCCGACGGACTTGCCGAGAGAAACGATAGTGCCAAGACGCGTGAAGGATTACATCGAGATCAGCGAGTACACTTCGCTGGACACTCTGATTGCCTACTTGAAGACGATTCGCGACAATCTGCCGGAAGATGCCGAGGCCGAAATGCGGGTTCGCGGCGACGAAGTCTTCGGACGCAGGCTGTCCATCTCCTACTTCCGAGACCTGACTCCGGAGGAAATCGAGCGGGAGCAGCGTTACGCCACTGCTGATTTCCCGGACTCTGACCCCGGCATCGACGCGCTCCGGCAGAAGCTGGACGACGTTCCGTAGACAAGAGCTGACGCCGTTTGGCGTGCTGACCACTGGTTGCTACACCCGTGGAATGATCAAGACTCACTGGCTGCTTGCCGCCGCCGCGCTGAGCGCGTGCAATGTCTCGTCCAGCAACGAAGTGGCGACGGAGCCGACCGCCGCGGCCGAAGCCGCCGCCCAGAAAGTGCCGGACGTCCCGATCGTGGCTGACACGAGCTTCCTCAGCGATGAGGAAAAGCAGGTGGTGAACCTGCTGATGCAGGCGTCGGACCTGATGTCGCCGATCTACCTGAGGCAGTCGGCGGCCAATAACCCTGCGATCCGCGATCAGATCGCAGCGACCGGCGACAAGGCCCTGCTTGCCAGGTTCGATGCCAACATGGGCCCGTGGGACGAGTTCGAGGATGGGAAACCCTTCTTCGGCAACACGCCAAAGCCCGCCGGCGCCGGCTTCTATCCGGCCGACCTGACCAAGGCGCAGTTCGAAGCCTATCTGGCTGCGCATCCGGCGGAGAAAGCGGTGCTTACCGATCCTTACACCGTGGTGCAGCGGCAGGGCGGCCGCTTGGTCGCGATCCCGTACAACGATGCCTACAAGCAATGGCTCGAGCCGGCCGCCAAGCTAATGGAGAAAGCGGCCGCGATCACCACCAACCCGAGCCTCAAGAATTTCCTGACCCTTCGCGCCAAGGCATTCCGCACCAACGATTATTACGAGAGCGAGCTGGCGTGGATGGACCTGAAGGACACCCCGATCGAGTTCGTGATCGGCCCGTATGAGACCTACACCGACGGTTTGATGGGGCTGAAGACCGCGTTCGAAGCCTATGTCGTGCTGCGCAATCCTAAGGAGTCGCAGGCGCTTGACGTCTACACGAGCCATCTGCGGGACATGGAGGCGAACCTTCCGGTCGACGAGAAGTACAAGAATTTCAAACGCGGGTTCGAGTCCCCAATCTCGGTCGGCGCCCAGATCCGCGGCGGCGGCGACAATCTGCACGGAGCCCCATCGATTGCGTTCAACCTTCCCAATGATGAGCGGGTTCGGGAAGCGAAGGGCGCGAAGAAGGTAATCCTGGAGAACTTGGTCGATGCCAAGTTCGACAAGATCACCGGGCCCATGGCCGCGCTGGTCCTCGTGCCGGAACAGGCCAAGCTGGCGAACAAGCGCTACATGACGCTGAACACCGTCTTCCACGAAATGTCGCATAGCCTTGGGCCAGGTTCGATCAATGTGAACGGCCGCGCGACCAGTGTCAGTGCCGAACTGAAGGAGGAAGCCAGCGGGATCGAGGAAGCCAAGGCCGACATGCTCGGCGTCTGGGACATCCTGTACATGATGAAGAATGGACTGCTCCCGGCAGCAGAACGCGAACAAAGCTATGCCAGCTATGTCGTCGACCTGTTCCGCCACATGCGCTTCGGAACGACCGAGGCCCACGCACGAGGCTCCGCAATGCAGTATCGCTATCTCGCGGATCGCGGGGCGATCGTGTGGGATCCGCAGGCCAAGCGCTTCCGGATCGACGTGGCCAGAATGGAGCCTGCACTGGGCGCCCTGATCGGCGACGTCGTTCGCCTGCAGGGCGACGGTAATTATGCGGGAACCAAAGCGTTCATGACCAAATGGTCGGCGATCGACCCGAATGCCAAGCAAGTGATCGGAACCATGACCAGCCTTCCGGTCGACATCCACCCCATTTACCCGTCGCAGGTGAATTGATGTGAGCGCCGACCAATTCCGGCTCTTCGCCGCCCTGCACGTCCCGGGCGATCCGGTTGTTCTCTACAACATCTGGGACGTCGGAAGCGCGCAGGCCGTCGTCCGCGCGGGTGCGAAAGCACTGGCAACCGGCAGCCACCCGGTCGCAGACGCCAACGGCTTCGACGACGGCCACGGGGTTCCGATCGACTTCGCCCTGGCCAACGCATTGCGAATCGCTCGGGCAGTGGAAGTCCCTCTCACTGTCGACTTCGAAGGCGCTTACTCGGTCGACCCCGAGGAAGGTGGAGCGAACATGGCTCGCTTGGCAGGAACCGGCGCCATCGGCTGCAACTTCGAAGACCAGGTGATCGGCGGTGAAGGCCTTCATCCGCTAAGCCTGCAGGTGCGGCGGATTTCCGCGGCCCGCAAAGCGGTCGGTGACCGCTTCTTCATCAATGCCCGGACCGATCATTTCCTGAAGGTTTCGGAACATGACGCCGCCGCCGTTGACCAGGTGATTGAGCGCGGAAAGGCGTTTGCCGATGCTGGAGCCAGCGGCTTCTTCGTTCCCCGGCTAGCGGATCCCCGCCAGATCGAGCGAGTGGTGAAGGGCGTCCCTTTGCCGCTCAACGTCATCGCTTTTCCGGGTGCCCCCGCCAAGCGGGAGTGGGCGAACGCCGGCGTCGCGCGGATCAGCCATGGTCCGTTTCCCCACCGGGCGTTGATGGCGCAGCTTGAAGAGGCCGCGCGCAACGCAATCGACTAGGCTCGGGCCGCCCGTCGAAACCAGCCGCGCCGCCCACCGGATTTCATCACGGTGCGCCGGAAGAATCGTGCGCCCAGGTGGAGGATCACGGCGACCCACAGGGCCTGCCAGGCGATCGCGAGCAGGTGCGGCCAAAGGTCCGGCACTTCGGCAGCGCGCGCGATCATCACCAATGGCGACGATAGCGGGAAGGCCGCGCCGGCCAGGGCGATCGAGCTATTGTCGCCGCCGGAGCCCATCGAGGCGAACCCGAAGATAAGCACTTGAGACATGGTCACCGGCATTGACAGGGTCTGGACTTCCCGCGCGGTCGAGGCCTGCGCGCCGATGCTTAGAAACAGCGAGCCGAGCACCAGATAGTTCATGGCGAAATAGATACCGCTGAGCGCCAGGAAGGCGTGCCATCCAACTGCGGGGACCGGCAGCGAATTGAGGCCCGAACTTGCAATCAGGCTGATCGCGCCTGCACCTGCAAGCGTCCAGACCAGGATGCCCAGCATGGACGTCGCGAGCATTGCGAACAGCTTGCCCAGGAAGATCGCGTCGATCGGTGCGGCGGCGGCAAGCACCTCGATGATCTTGTTCGATTTCTCTTCGATCAGTTGGGACAACAACATGCCCGACAGCAGCAAGGTGATCATGAACAGCAAGGCTTGGGAGCCATGCGACATCACGGACCTTTTCGCGGCTAGCGAGCCATTCGACGTCGGCGTGACTTCCACCTCGATCGCGGGTGGA
>JBJMUK010000006.1:0-6312 GCA_045811225.1 Sphingomicrobium sp.
ATGACTGCGACAAGCACGCCAGCCATCCTTTTGTGAGCCTTCATCACCAGGATTGCGAGTAAGGTGCAGCCGCCGAGCGCAGCGCCAGCCCAATTCGCCTTTCCATCGGCCACTGCCCGGCCGACAGACCATAAGTCCCGAAGCGGACCGCTGCTTTCGATCGAGAAGCCGAATAGTTTGGGGAGCTGGCTGATCAGGACAGCAAGGGCGATGCCGTTCATGTAGCCGTATCTGATTGGCTTTGAGAGCAACTCGGTAACGAAGCCAAGCTTGGACACTCCGGCAACGATGCACACGATCCCCGAAACCACCGCCATGGCGCTTGCAAGTGCAACGGCCCGCATCGGGTCACCCGCGGACGAAGCCAGCACGACGCCGAGGATGATTGGCGCCAGAGACGAGTCGGGACCAAGGACGAGAATTCGGCTGGGTCCGAATATCGCGTAGGCCAGAAGCGGCACGATCGTCGCGTAGAGGCCGTAGATCGCGGGCAGGCCCGATGCGACCGAATAAGCGATGCCGACCGGCACCAGCATCGTGGAAAGTACAATCCCCGCCACGAGGTCACGTCGCAGCCAGGCCCGCTCATAGATCCGCAAGATGCCCAGCCCCGGCACCCAGTCGGCTAGGCCGCCAGCCCCTCTCTGCATCGTCTGCGAGTGTGGTGCGCCAGACGAGCGCGCGATGTCACTGACGGACCGGGTGTGCGCCATCGTGCCTACCTGCTGCGAAAGGGTCCGGAATCAGTAGGTGTCCGGCACCATTTCAACGTGCTCGAAGTTCAGTTGGTCCTTGTACTTGTTCTTGTTGGACCGGTCGGGCAGTTCGATCTTCGGCCGCTTGATCTTCTTGTATGGGATCAGTGACAGGATGTGCTTGATCCCGTTGAGCCGGGCCCGCTTCTTGTCGTCACTCGGAAGAACGTACCACGGAGCGAAATCGCGATGGGTTGCTTCGAACATTGCATCGCGGGCGCGAGAGTAATCGTACCAGCGGGAGAAGGACTTGACGTCCATCGGGCTCAGTTTCCACTGGCGGAGCGGATCCTTGATCCTGGCTTCGAACCGCCGCTCCTGCTCTTTCATCCCGACCTCAAGCCAAAGCTTGATAAGGATGACCCCGGCCTCCACGAGCCACTGTTCGAACTGGGGGACGTTGGCGAGAAATTCCTCGACCTTATCCTCGCTGGTGTAGCCCATTACGCGCTCGACGCCCGCTCGATTGTACCAGCTGCGATCGAAGATCACGATCTCTCCAGCCGCGGGAAAATGTTCGACGTAACGCCGCAGGAACAGGTCCTTGCGGCCGCCATCGATGGGCGCGCTTAGAGCCACCACCCTGAAGACACGAGGGCTGACACGCTCAACGAGACGGCGGATCAGACCGCCCTTCCCTGCCGTATCGCGGCCTTCGCAGACGATGATCACCCGGGCGCCGGTTTCCTTGACCCACTCCTGCAGATAGCAAAGCTGGATCTGCAACTTGCGAAGCTCGTCCTCGTAAACCTTGCTCGAGAGTTTCTCCTGTCCCGGCTCGGCAATGCCATTGGCTTTCCGCGCCCCGGCGGTCCTGTCCGGCTTGCCGTTTTTGCCTCGCTTGGTGGCGGTTGAAAATGCTGCATGCTCCTGAACAGTCATCGAGGCCTCCTGAACAGATTGCCTAATCAGGGCGCGGCTTCGAAGGGCATCGGGTGTTGACCTGATGGAACGCGCGTATCTGGCGGCGCGATCAACCCCGATGTTTGGGCAAAGCGCCGAAATGCTGTATCGCCATTCCGTACGTGGCAGGGGGTGTGCCGCATGAGCCTTGAGGGCCAAGTGAGCGAGAGGCGGTCGGGTTCGTCCACCGTGTTCCTCAGCTACGCTCATGAAGATCAGGCGTGCGCGCAAAAGATCGTGAAGGCCCTTGAAGCCCAGGGCTTCTCCATATGGTGGGACGGCCTCATTAGCGGAGGCCACGACTTCGCCGAGAGGATCGAGCAGGCGTTGGCAACGTCGGACGCGATCGTCGTCCTCTGGTCCAAGACGTCGATCCACTCACATTGGGTTCGCGACGAGGCGAGCATTGGCCGCGAACGGCAATGCCTCGTGCCTCTCTCCATAGACGGGTCCGAACCGCCGCTTGGTTTCCGCCAGATCCAGAGCATCGATTTCAACAAGTGACACGGCAGGCCGCGCTCGGCTCCTTTCCGGGCGCTTTGCCGGTCCATCTACGCAGCAGCAGGTACGCCTCAGACCCGCATCCTGAACATGCCGAGCCTGCCAACCCTTTCCCGACGACATGCCCTTGTCGGCGGAGGCGCGGCTGCCGTGGCACTTGCTGCGGGCGCTGCCTACTGGCTTCCCGGTTCGGCGCCGGCCGACGGCGCAAGTATTGCCGTGCTCCCGTTTCGAAACCTCGGCGGTGATGCAGAGGATGGATATTTTTCGGACGGGCTCGCCGAAGAATTGCGCGCAACGCTAAGCCGCATCGATCAGCTTGCAGTCGTGGCCGAAGCGTCCTCCGACCGCTTCCGCGACGGGAAGGCGGATGCGCGGACGATGGCGAAAGCGCTCGGCGTCGCCTTCCTGATGGAAGGCAGCGTTCGCCGGTCCTCCGATCTCATCCGGGTTTCCACGCGCATTGTCGATGGCGAAACCGGCTTCGACAAATGGTCGCAAAGCTTCGATCGCAATGTGTCCGACGCACTGTCGATCCAGAGTGCGATCGCGGCATTCGTAACCGACGCACTGCTGGCCGGTCTGGCCCGGGAACAGCGGCCGTCCGAGCGGATCGGCGGCACGCGCGATCCCAAGGCATTTGATGCCTTCCTCCGCGGGTCAGCACTGTATCGATCCGCCGGTGGAGAGACGAGCGACTTCGCGGCGCTGAAGAAGTTCGACGATGCAATCGCGGTCGACGCGAAATACGCCGCCGCGCACGCCGCCCGATCACGAGCGCTGACGGTCATCGCCAACAATTACGCGAGCCCCAGCGAGATCCCCGCTTATTATCAGCGTTCGATCGGCGCCGCCCAAGCTGCCGTCCACCTTGCCCCGCGGATGGCCGAAGGACATTCGGCCTTGGGCTTTGCCTTGTTCAACGGGCAGCTGGACGCCCTCGCCGCGGCTGGGCCGTATCAGCGCAGTTTCGAGTTCGGCTTCGGTAATGCCGAAATCCTGTCGGCCTACGCGATCTTCGCCGCGCGGACTGGCCGCTTCGACGACGGCCGCCAAGCCATCGCTCGCGCGGAACGCCTCGATCCCCTCAATCCGACCGTATTCCGCAATGCCGGGCTGCTCGAATATTCGGCGCGCAATTATGACGGAGCCGAAGCGCCGTTCCGGACCGCCCTGTCGCTGAACCCCAAGGCACGGATCGTGCACTCCGCCCTTGGCGACATTGCCATCATGCAGGGCGACGCTGCAGCAGCGCGCAAGCTCTACGAGCAGGAGCCGGACGACGCCTCGCGATGGCGCGGACTAGCCATCGCCGACATGAAGCTCGGCCGCATCGCCGATGCGCAGCGCGATTATGAAATGCTGGTCAAGGTTGGGGAAGGCGTCAGCCACTACCAGCAAGCGCAGGTGGCGGCGCAGTGGGGCAAGGTGGGCGATGCGCTTGGTTTCCTTGAGCGCGCATTGGCGCTGCGGGATGCGGGGCTGGTCCGCCTTAGGAACGACCCACTGCTGGACGCCCTCAGGCAGGAGCCACGGTTCACGTCCATCGAACAGAAGATTGGTTTCGCATAGGCAACAGGGGAGAAGGCAGATGAACATATTGCGGATTGCGACGGCTGGCGTCGCGCTATCGCTTGGCGTTTCAGCGTGTCAAAAGCCGGACCGAACCGAGCCGGTCGAAAATGTCGTCGTTCCCGTCGACGGCGACAATCTGACCAACACTGGCGATACGAACACCGTCACCAGTCCCAATGACCGGCCGAAACCCGGCAACCGGACCAGCCCCAACGACGCGACGACCACCGGGTCGAGGACGAACCCGGACGATCGCTGAAGGGCCAATCTCCGGCGTCCGTTTTTGCAGTGGCGAAGGGGTGCGGTCACTGGCATGATCTCCACGATCAATAGGGAGCTCGAGGTACGGGCTCACCAGAAAGCGGGGGGGAGGCCATGGGCCAAGACGGGTATAATCGACGCGCGATCTTCTGGATCTGCGTGCTGGCGCTGTTCACGGCAGCGATCTCTTTTTCAATTCGCACTGGAGCGTCGGGAGCGATCAAGTCGGCGCTACTCGATCCGACCGTGCCCCTTCATTCCGGAGAGATGATCGCGACGGCGCTGGGCAACAGCTTCCTTGGTTTCGCCCTGAGCCTGCTCGTGATTTCGCCCTTCCTCGACGTGATCGGCGCCAAGCGCGTCGTCCTCCTGGCGTCCGCCAGCTTCATCGTCGGCCCGGTGCTGATCCTGCTTGCGCCAAATGCCGGCGACATCGACGCGGTCTATGCGATGCTCACGGTGGGGATGATCGTCAGCGGCATGGGCTGGGGCGCGACGGAAGCATCGATCAACCCGATCACCGCCGCCCTCTATCCTGACGACAAGACGGGACGCATGAACATCCTTCACGCCTGGTGGCCGGCCGGAATTGTCGTCGGCGGCCTTGCGAGCTTATTGTTCTTCCAGCAACTCGATCTCGGCTGGCAGGCATTGATCGGGCTGATCCCGATTTCGAGCGTGGTGTTCGGCGCGTGGGCCCTCACTCAGCGCTTCCCGAAGACGGAAAGCACGGCGATGGGCGTCCCGTTCAAGGAGATGCTTGCCGAGCCGTTCAAACGTCCAAGCTTCTGGATATTCCCGGCCATCATGTTCCTGACCGCCTCGGCCGAACTCGCGCCGGGATCGTGGGTCGATGTGTCGCTGACGCAGACTGTGGGCATGCCCGGAATCGTGGTGCTGATCTACGTTTCGGCGATCATGTTCATCATGCGCCATTTCGCGGGCGCGATCGAACATCGCATCAGCGACATGGGACTTCTTTGCTTCTGCACCCTGCCGGCGGCGCTGGGACTGTATCTGCTGAGCGTCGCGAATTCGCCGGCGACGGCGATCGTGGCTGCGACCCTGTGGGCGCTCGGCGTCTGCTTCATGTGGCCGACGATGCTTGCAGCGGTGGCGAAGCGCTACCCGCGCGGTGGATCGTGGACGATCGGCATCCTTGGGTTTGCAGGAGCCATGGCGATTTACCTGGTGCTTCCGGAGATCGGGAAGATCTACGACAAGGCGAAGCTGCAGGCCGCAGGCGGAGAGGACGCATTCGCTGCATTGCAGCCGGGTGAGGCGCTGCAGCGTGTCCAGGCATACGCTGCCGAACAGTCCTTCCAGGCTATCGCCATCATACCGCTTATCCTTTTTGTAGTGTTCGGAGCTGTTTGGCTGATCGAGAAGAGAAAGCCGCGAGCTACGCACACGGAGGAAGTGGCGGGTGAGACTGCGAACGCATGACGGGAGAGGAAGAGGCCACGTCGACCGCGGGCCAGATCGTCCACCACGTCTTATTCTGGCTGAGGGATGAGGCATCAGCCTCCGATCGGGAGGATCTCATTGCCGGTCTACGTGGGCTTGCAGAGATCGACGTGGTGCGCAGCGTGCGTGTTGGTGTGCCTGCGGGCACCGAATCACGGGACGTGGTGGACGCAAGTTTCGACGTATCGGAACTCATGATCTTCGACAGCGTCGCGGATCAACAGGTCTATCAGGATCATCCGCTGCACCGTGCGTTCGTCGCCAAGTGCGGACACTTGTGGCGCAAGGTGGTCGTCTACGACGTGGCGACCCTCTGATTGCCAGGACTGCTAGAGTGCCGGGCGTCGCCCCGGCACTCGCTGTCCGGCCGCCAGACCGGGGGACGATCCATGATCGACGCGAAGAGTTCGGATAGAAGGTGCCCCTGCAGCCATCGCTGCAAATGGGGCAGATCTTGCTTGCTGAACCAGTCCGGGTCCACAGCCGAGAACTGCCGTACGAACGGCATGATGGCGGCATCTGTCAGCCCGCGCGCCGACCCTCCGAGTTGACCGCAGGCCGAAAGCCGAACCTCAAGATCACGCAGGAACGTCAGTCCGGCATCGCGATGTACGAGCGGATCTCCGCCGTGCCGGTCCGGATATTTGTAGCGGTCCAGATCATGCTTGAACGGCCCATCGTTGACGGCGATCAATGCGGCGTCGTCACGATCCAGCCAAGCTTCGGGGTCGCAGCCTGTCAGTGCCCAACGCATGATGTCGAGACTCTGTTCGATCACGTCGCGGTTCGGCAGAACCAACACTGGCACCGTCCCCTTGGGAGACGCCTCCAGCATAGATGCCGGCTTTGC
>JBJMUK010000007.1:0-6184 GCA_045811225.1 Sphingomicrobium sp.
ACTGACCGTGCGTCAGCTGTCTCCAGGGACCGCGGTCATTGCGACGTCTCCTATCGCCATTTAGTTCGCGGGAGACACCGCTCGGCCGAACATTTGCCTGAGGAGACCCATGTTCCTCCTCGAGTAACGCGTCAGCGTGGCCTACCGGAACTGACAAGCTGGATTTGCAACATGATCTTGGCGCTCAGCTTTCGGCTTAGTTCCGCCGTGCTCTTCAGAACGCGCGCGTCGGCATCCGACCGGGCGCAAGCCGCAGAATGCTCGAGGTTGGCTGCCATGGATTGGAGCTTCTCAATGATCGTGAGCAGTCGCACAGCCGGATCGTGGGCCTCTTGATCGTTGGAGACGAGCCTCAGCTTGGGCGTGACCGGTCGAGGTGGATCGGGTCGATTGAAGGAGTGCCAGCCGCGAGAGCGGATTATCGCTTCTGCAACACTTCCGGTAATCAGTTCGATCGCCTGGATTTCCTCAGGCGTTGGCATACCCTTCGTTCGATGAAGGATAGCGAACGTCCCGATCATCGCACCGCTTGGATCTCGGATCGGCGTCGACCAGCACGACCTATAGCCGTGCCGAAGCGCAACCGGACCGAAGTCCGCCCAGATTGGGTCGCTCTCGATATCGACCGAATAGACCGCGTGACCCAGGTAAGCCGCTGCTGCGCAAGACCCGTGGTTCAGGCCGATATCGACGCTGTCACCGACGCGGCAATAGGATTCTGGAATGCTTGGAGCGGCACCAATCGAAAGCTGCTTCCCATCAGCGCTCAGCAGCAGAATGCAAGTAAAGACATCGTCTCCACTCATCCGCTCGACGGTCCTGAGATGCCTGCTGAGGACGTCCTCGAGGCTGTCGCCGCGCTCAAACTCACCAGCAATCTCGCTGTCGCGGTCCAGCAATGAGTCACGAAGCGCGGCGGCAAAGGGCATAGGCCTCTCCAAGGCTGAAACGGGACGAGGTCCCAGATCAGCGGCACAGATATGCCATATCGCGGGAATGGAGGTAAGCGTAATTCAGGTTTGACCCTAGCCTCACGCGTTCCATCTTCTGGCTTTCACCGGAGATTACCCAAGCGCAAATGTCCGCGATGGGTGGAGGGCGGACAGGAGAACTATCCTCGGCAAGGGCTGGATAGGAGGTATGATCTCACCTAGAGGATACGGGCCGAGTTGCGTCTTCCAGGCCGAGGAGAGCAACGATGACAGATCGCCTTCAGACCGTGCGAAAGCTCTATGCGGCGTTTACGGACGGGGATGCCGCTGGCCTGCAAGAATTACTATCCGATACACATTGGATTGAAGCCGCCGGTATGCCCTACGGGGGCACCTACGAGGGCTTTGGCCAGATCGCCGAGAACGTCTTCGGCCCCATAATGGACGACGTTCAGGGCTTTACTGCCACGCCGGACGAAATCATCCCGGCGGGCGAAGACCGAGTACTAGCGTTGGGCACCTATCGGGGAACTGGATCGACCGGTGAGGTGGCGACCCCGTTTGCACACCTATGGACGGTTCGAGACGACCGCATTTCGAACTTCGTTCAATACGTCGACACTTATCTGTTTCGACAATCAATCGGCCTTTGACAGCGGAAATTAGTCGCAGTGGAGACATTGGTCGCAAGGACACACCGTCACCTTGCGATTAAGGTCGTGCGGCAGTGAAGCAAGGAGACATGCTGCCTCCGGCCACATGGTTCGCGAATGTCCTCAATGGAGCGAACCGACACTCGGCACTTCCGATCCGCGCAGACTAAGGGCGCACCTGGCCCGTCCCTCGCACCACGTAATGGAAGCTGGTCAGCTGCTCCGGCCCGACCGGTCCTCGGGCGTGCATCTTGCCAGTGGCGATCCCGATTTCGGCGCCAAAGCCAAACTCGCCGCCGTCCGCGAACTGGGTCGAGGCGTTCCAGATGACGATGGCGCTGTCGACCTCGTTGAGGAAGGTCTCGGCGGCAACCGCATCCTCCGTGATGATAGCCTCCGTATGGGCGGTGCCATAGGTGGTGATGTGCTCGACCGCCTGCTCAAGGCCGTCCACGATGCGCACGGCGAGGATGGGGGCGAGATATTCTTTGCCCCAGTCTTCGGCCGTCGCTTCTTCCATCGGCACAATGGCGCGGGCACGCTCGTCGCCACGTAGCTCACAGCCGTCGAGCGCGGCTGCGATCTGCGGCAGCAGGGACGGAGCCACCGCTTCGTCGATCAGCAAACACTCGGTCGCGCCGCAAATGCCGACGCGGCGCATCTTGGCGTTGCGGACGATGGAAACGGCGTCCTCAGGGTCCGCGGCCTTGTGGACGTAGGTGTGGCAGACGCCTTCGAGGTGGCTCAGCACCGGCACCTTGGCGTCGTCCTGAACCCGCTGGACTAGCCCCTTCCCTCCGCGTGGAATGACCAGGTCAACGCTGCCGCCGAGCCCGCCTAGCAAGGCGGAGACCGCGGCTCGGTCCGGGGTGTCGATCAGCTGCACTGCGTGGATCGGCAGGCCTGCCTCGGCCAGCCCGGCCTGCAGCGCGCGGTGGATTGCAATTGAGCTGTTCAAGGCGTCGGAGCCGGAGCGGAGGATCACCGCATTGCCCGACCGGATGCAGATCGCCGCGGCGTCGGCGGTGACGTTAGGGCGGCTCTCGTAGATCATGCCTATGACGCCAATGGGCGTGCGGACCCGAGCTATGTCGAGGCCGTTCGGCCGCTGCCAGCGCGCCATCTCCGCACCAACGGGATCGGGGAGGGCTGCGACCTCGTCGAGCGCATCGGCCATCGTGAACACCCGGGTCTCGTCGAGCATCAGCCGGTCGTGATTGGCCGTGGCGGCTGTCATGTCCTTTTCGTTTGCGGTGACGATCTCCAACACCGCATCGCGCACCTGCCGCGCCATCGCGCTAATGGCCTCGGAACGCGCATCGGCAGAGAGGATCCGCAGCTGATTAGCGGCCTCGCGGGCCTGCCGGCCAAGCTGTAGCAACTGCTCTTCCATGCTCATTTCAACACCAGGTCATTGCGGTGGATCACTTCGTCCGGGCCGCGGAAGTCCAGACGGCCCTCGATTTGCTCGCTCGGCAGACCCTTGATCTTGCCGATGTCGCTTGCAGAGTAATTAGCCATGCCACGGGCGATTTCGGCGCCAGCCTCGTCGAGGACGGACACGCAGGCGCCCTTGGAAAATTCACCGCGCACGCCCTTGATGCCTGCCGGGAGCAGGCTCTTGCCCTTCCGCAGCGCACTGAGGGCACCGGCGTCCAGTATGAGTTCTCCGGCGGGTGCCAGCGACCCGGCAATCCACTGCTTGTATGCCGTGGCCGGGCTCGCAGGCGCGGCGATGACCGTTGCCCGCTCACCAGCGAGCAAACGCCCGATCGGGTGATCTTCCTTGCCGCTCGCAATGATCGTCGAACAGCCGGAACCCCGCGCGATTGCGGCCGCCATCAGCTTTGTCCGCATGCCTCCGGTGCCGACACCGCCGCTCTTTGCTCCCGACGCCGCGCGCTCCGTCTCTTCGTCGATGCGATGTAGCTCGGGGATGTGAACAGCCGTCGGATCCCGATTGGGGTCGGCGGTATAGAGGCCGTCCACATCCGACAGCAGGATCAGCGCGTCGGCCTTCACCATTTGGGCCGTGCGCGCGGAAAGGCGGTCGTTGTCGCCATATCGAAGCTCGTCGGTTGCAACGCTGTCATTCTCATTGATTACGGGAAGTGCGCCCTGGCCAAGCAGCACCTCCAGGGTGGCGCGTGCGTTCAGCCAGCGCCGGCGCTGCTCGCTGTCCTCCAGCGTCAGCAGCAGCTGCGCGACAGGGATATCGAACGGGTGCAGCGCCTGCTGCCAGCGCTGGATCAGCAGGGACTGCCCGGCGGCGGCCGCAGCCTGCTTCTGGTCCAGCCGACTGCTAAGCTTGCCGGGAAGATAAGCGCGGCCAAGGGCGACGGCACCGGAGGACACCACGACGACCTGTTTGCCCTGCGTCGACAAAGCCTTGATGTCCGCAGCAAGTGTCGCGAGCCAGCCCACCCGGGTCGTTTCCGTGGCCGGATCGATCAACAGGGAAGACCCGACCTTGACCACGAGCCGGCGCGCCCCGCCGATCAGCGAAGCGGCAGTGCTGCTCGATTGGGCCTGTGCCTGTGCCATGATCCGCGACTAAGCCGTCGTTGCGCGCTGCACAACAAAATTTGGGATCCCATATTGACTTCGGGGACTGGCGAGGTCAGTGTTTGGGCCGACGCATCTCGCTGTCGCAGGAGCCACACATGACCAAAGGACGGGTTCAAACCTCGATGCCTTGGCAGCGCTCCTATTATTTCGGCCTCTTTAGGGGCCGGTACGCCTGAGGGCGGCCGGTTAGCTTCGTCGAACTTTCCCCATTAAGATGCTGAACGTCCGTCGTTTGACGGGCGGGTGAGAAACGGAAAAATGCCACCACTGAACGAAAGGCTGTCCGAGCCGAGGTCGGAATCTCCACTTCAGGAGCTTCGCCGAACCATCGACGCAATCGACGACCGTATCCTGGCGATGGTCGAGGAGCGCCTGACCGCGGCCAAAAAGGTCGTCGGCCTCAAGTCCGCTGCGGCCCCTGGCCTCCTGAAGTATCGGCCGAGCCGTGAGACCGAAGTCGTTGGCCGCCTGACGCGACAGGCGAAAGCCACGCCGCCGCTGCTTGTGAACCAGCTTTGGCGGGCCCTGATGAGCCACGCGCTGCAGACGCAGGTCGCAATGCGCATCGTCGTCTGCGCGCCGAAGAACAGGGTGGCCATCTTCGAAGAATGCCGCGCCCGCTTCGGCCCGGCAGCGCCGATCGAATGGGTCGAGCAGCCCGCTGCCGCGCTTGAAGCTGCACGCCGTGGCGAAGTGGTAGCGGTCATCGAAGCGCATCTTCCCGCGCATCTCAGTGACGGCGATTCCATTCGCCACTTCATGACGCTTCAATCCGCATCGGGCGGTCCGCTTGCTTATGCCTTCGGCCGCGTTGCCCCAGAAGACGTCGACCCCTCACTTCGGGACTCGCACGACGACGAATCCCACGCAGTTTCAGCCTCCTGGACGCCGCACGACTGGCGTCTGAAACCGGCTGCCCAGATGCCGGAGTATCCCGACGCTGGGGCGGCGAAGCGGGTTGAGCGCCGGCTCGCATCCTCGCCGCCGCTCGTTTCGATTGCAGACATCCAGCACCTCAAGGCCCAGCTGGGCCAGGTCTCCGCCGGCCGATCTTTCCTGTTGCAGGGCGGGGATTGCGCCGAAAGCTTCGCCGAGTTCGGTGCCGACAAGGTGCGCACCACTTTCAACCTGCTGCTGCAGATGGGCGCGATGATCCAGGCTGAAAGCGGGACACCGGTCGTTCACCTCGCTCGCATTGCCGGCCAGTTCGCCAAGCCACGGTCCTCCACAATGGAGACCAAGGGCGAGATCACTCTGCCGAGCTATCGCGGCGATGCGGTCAACGGCCCGGACTTCACGAGCGGAAGCCGCACTCCGGATCCCAAGCGGCTGCTGGAAGCGCACCGCCAGGCCGAAGTCACGATTCAGCTGCTCTCGGCTTATGCGGCCGCCTCCTATGCCGATCTCGGCCGCATCCATCGCGAAGCCGGCATCTCCGAGCCGCTCAAGCCGGTCAGCATGTTCACGAGCCACGAGGCCTTGTTGCTGAATTACGAAGAGGCATTCACGCGCTTCGACCCAGCAACGGAAAGCTGGTGGACCACGACTGGTCATTTCCTGTGGCTTGGAGACCGCACGCGCAGTGTCGATGGTGCGCACGTTGAATTCGCGCGCGGTATTGCCAATCCGATTGGCCTGAAGTGTGGTCCGAGCCTGCAGCCGGACGACCTACACCGCCTGATGGACATTCTGGATCCTGACAACCAGCCTGGCCGACTGGTCCTGATCGGCCGCTTTGGCGCCGGGAAAGTCGAAGCGCATCTCCCGGGGCTCATGGCTGTCACCAAGGCGCGCGGCAGCAAGGCGATCTGGTCGATCGATCCGATGCACGGCAACACGCGCAGCGTGGGCGCTGTGAAGACACGCATGCTCCCCGACATCGTGTCGGAGATCGAAGCCTTTTTCGCGATCGCGCGATCAGAGGGTGTTTACCCCGGTGGCGTGCACCTCGAGATGACGGGCGGCGACGTGACCGAATGCCTGGGCGGAAGTTCGCCGCACGCGGAGGGCGATCTTCACCGCCGTTACCTG
>JBJMUK010000008.1:0-15505 GCA_045811225.1 Sphingomicrobium sp.
AACGCGATTGGTGCGCGGTTTCCGGAGCCGCCACAGCAACTTGGCCCAGCCGAATGGGAATAGCTTACCATTCAAATCGGCGATCAGTTCGTTGATGTCCGGCAAGGTCAACATAAATGCCACCGGCTCGCCGTCCAGTTCGGCGATCAGGACCAAATCTTCGTAGATGATCGGCTTCAGCTTCTTGCCCGCATAGGCGATCTCCGCCTCGGTGAGCGGGACGTAGCCCCAGTTGCTCGACCAGGCGTCGTTCAGCAGGTTGAGGATGACCTCCGCCTCATGGTCGAACTTCGATTTGTCGCACTTGCGGATGCGAATCCGCCGGTTCTTCTCGCCCGCCGCGATCACGCGATTGATGAACGGGTCGGACCAGTCGCTGATCTCGAGCTCATAGGTCACGAGGTCCTTGGCCTTGGCGTAGCCTGCACCCTCGATCCACGCTTCATACTCCGGCCGATGGTGCCCCATCATGACGGTCGGCGCCTGTGCGTTGCCTTCGATCTCCAGCCCCGGCTCGTCCCAGATGGACAGGCTGATAGGGCCGAGCGCGCGGATCATTCCTTGGGAGCGCAGCCAATCCTCGGCCGTCGCAATCAGGATTTCGGCAGCCTGGGCGTCGAGCACTTCGAACATGCCCCACTGCCCGGTGCCCGCACCCATATGTTCAAGAACCAGATCATCGACCTGCGCACTAATGCGCCCGACCACCTTACCGTCCCGCTCGGCCAACCACAGTTGTGCTCGGGCGTGTTCGAACCAGGGGTTCTTCTTCGGGTTGATCAGCCCGTGGACTTCGTCCTTGAGCGGGGGAATCCAGGCGGGGTCATCGCTGTAAACGTCCCAAGCAAGATCGACGAAAGCGCGGCGGTCCGCCGCGGTTTCTACCGGCCTTACGACGATCTGTCCCCCCAACAGGTCAGCCTTCGCGCTGGCGCGGGTGGCCTGTCGCTACGCCGCCGGAAAGCTCCGCAACCCGTGGATAGCGAGCCGCCACCTCCGGCGTGTATCCCAGGTTGAACACGGTCGGGCTCTTCTTCGGGCGGTCGGGCCGATCGTAGAAGGTGCCGAGAACCTTGTCCCAGAAGTAATTGGTGATGCCGTAGTTTCCGTTCTCGTCGTGGAAATGGTGCGCCATGTGACGCTTCTTCATCTCCGCGATGATCTTCAGCCGCGGCTTGTACGCCAAGTGCTGGATGCAGTGGACGAACTCGTAGACGCACGTCGTGATCAACCCCGTCGCAACCGCCGCCGCAGCACCGCCGACGCCACCGATCGCGTAGCCGGCGACCAAGCTGATGCCCCCCACGGTAGGCAAGGTCGTGTGCAGCGCTCCAAACAGCACCTCCAGGTGGTTCGGATCCTGATGGTGATCATAGTGGATCCGCTTCCAGGTCGAAGCGAGGAAGGGGACCTTGAACATCCAGTTGGAGTGCAGCACCCAGCGATGGAGAGCATACCAGACGAGCGGATAAGCGAGGATGATCGCGGCGACCGACGTCAGAGTCTGCAAACCGGAGGCAGGATATTCGAACCAGACCGCGACACAGGCCGCGGACAGCGCGATATAGGCAATGATCGCCGGATACTGGAAATATGCGATCCAGAGTTCCTTCAGCGTCATCCGGTCCAGATAATGCGACCGGCGCCAGATTCCGCCCTTGATGACTTCGCTTTTCACGTCGTGCCTCTGTAATTGTGACCGGGAGCCGGGATCGCCCCTATGTTGGGTTACGCTCCTGCGACTGCAATGCGGCACTTTTACGACGGAGCCATGAGATGCTGCGTGAACGGGATGATTGGCTAGTCCGCAGTCGTCACTCTTCGCTGCGGATCAACACCGTCTCACCGATGAGCAAGAAGAGGAAGAACGGCGCCCACGCCGCGAGCATGGGAGGATAGGCGCCAACATTGCCCATCGCGATGCTGAAGTTATCCGCAACGAAATAGGCGAAGCCCAGCGCCATGCCAAGGACGGCGCGGAGGAGAACCTGCCCTGACCGGGCCAAACCGAACGCTGCCACCGCCGCCAAAAGCGGCATCAGCAGGGTCGACATCGGTCCCGAAATCTTGTGCCAAAGGCCCGATTGCGCCTCGTCGGTCTGCCGCCCAGCCCGTTCCATCTGCTCGATCCGCGTTTTCAGCGTGAAGAAGTCGAGCTGCTCCGGGTCGACCTTGGCAAGAGTCATCGTTTCGGGAGTGACGCCCTGCATGGCGACCAGCGTCGGCTGTTTGCGGACCAGGTTCATGCCAGCGTCGTAGGTGCGCACGTCCTGCAACAACCACGAGGCACCTTGCGGAACCGCTCGTTTGGCCCGGATCAGGCGATGGAGCACATTGCCTGCGCGGTCATAGACGGTGACACCGTCCGCGTGCATCTTGCTGCCCTGGCCTGCGACCAGGTCGGCTTTGACGAAGTCATCGCCGTTTACCAACCAGACGTTGCTGTTGATGCCGGTTTCCTGCGGGACCGGCTTGTAGTCGTTGTCGTTCCATGCCGAGACGGTTCGAGCCGAGTTGACGACAACCCCTTCGTTGAAGGCGAAGGAAAAGGCTGCAACGCCAAGGCTGGCGACGATCAGCGGCGCAAGGATCTGGTGCGCCGAGATACCGGCCGCCTTCATCGAGACAACTTCGCTGTGCTGGTTGAGCCCGACGAATGCGATCAAGGTTCCAAGCAACACGGAGAAGGGCAGGAAGCGCGCTACCAGCATCGGCAATCTCAAGGAGACGTAGTGCCATAGGTCCGCGTCCGTATTTCCCGGCACTGCCAGGATCTTTCCGGACTCGCCGAGCAGGTCCAGCGTCATCAGAATCAGAACGAGGGCGACGAGGACCGCCAGGCTGCGCGTCAGGAAGAGCTTCACCGTGTAGAAGGCGATCCGCCGCGACGGGAAAAAGCCAAAGTTGATCATGCCGGCTGGCCCTTCGGGATGAGCTTGCGCAGCGTGCTGCCAATGAACGCAAAGGCACGGTCGAGGGCGCCAATAGGCTGTCCACCAGGCCGGTGCGCGATCACATGGTACATCCAGACGATCAGTGCCGTGAAAAGCAGAAGCGGAATCCACATCGCCAGCACCGGGTCGAGCTTGCCGTGCGACCCCATCTGCAGCCCGTACTGGTTCACCTTGTGATAGGCGACGATGATGATGATGCCGAGGAAAATGCCGAGCGCCGACGAACTGCGCTTGGGGGGGATTGCAAGTGCGACCGCCAGGAGCGGGAGCAGCAGCATCGATAGGATCTCCACCACCCGGTAATGGAAGTTCGCCTGTGCAGCGACGACCGCTGTTTGCGCGCCCGGCCGAATGTAGCCGTCCAGGAACAACTCATGGATCGTCAGTTCCTCGAGCTTGTTTCCGCGCTTCCGAAACTGGCTGGCTGCCGGCAGTTTCACAGGCAGGTCGTAAACCTCGAAAGAGAGCGTGCGGGGGGTCGAGAATTTGGGGGAGTCCTGAATGAGGCGCCCCTTGGTCAGGCGGAAAATGATGGTGTCCGGATCGTCGACCGACGACAGGAAGCGGCCGTGCTCGGCTGTGGCGACCACGCTGGTTCCGGAACGGTCTTCTACCTGAACGAATATGCCGTGAAGCTGCGTTCCCTCATTCTCACTGCGGTCGATCCGCAATGTCAGGCGTTTGCCGAGGCGGTTGAACTCGCCCACCTTGATCGCCGCGCCAAGGGCGCCGGACCGCAGGTCGAAGCGCAGGCCTTCGTACCGGTAGTTGGATATAGGCTGCAGATAGCCCACGATTCCGACGTTCAGGATCATCAGGCCGACCGCATACACATACGGTATGCGCAGCATTCGGGTGTAGCCGACGCCGATGCCTCGAAGTGCGTCCAGTTCGGAAGACAGTGCCAGCTTTCGGAAGGCCAGGAGGATGCCGAGCAGCAGGCCGATCGGAATACCCAGCGAGAAATATTCCGGAAGCAGATTTGCAAGCATCCGCCAGACGACGCTGACCGGTCCGCCTGCTGTAACGACGAAATCGAACAGTCGGATCATCTTATCGAGGACGAGCAGCATGGCGGCCAGGATCAGCGTGCCGAGCAACGGCATGGCAATGGAGCGCGCCAGGTAGCGATCGATCAGGGACAATCGGCGCACTTTTCGTCGTTCCAACACCATGATTTGGCCGCAAAGAAGGCCGAGATGCCCATCTGGGCCGGTGCAACCGTTGCATCGGACCAGCGCCGAAAGCTGCCTAGCATGAAGCGATTTGGGAAATCATGTCGAAAACGCTTGTTGCATTCACCACCCCACGGCTCGCCGGCATCGCCGCTGCGGCTTGCAGCGGCGTGCGCAGCGACGTTGGTGCGGGGCGAGTGAACGCCTGATGTCCCGTCCACGCATCGCCTTGCTCTCGAATCCGAAATCGACCGGCAATCTCGCGCAGCTCCCGAAGATTCGCGCCTTTTGTGCCAATCACCCGGACATTTTCCACTATGAGGTGGAGAAGGCGCACCAGATCGGCGCGGCGCTTCGGACCATTGCCCGCGTCCGGCCGAAAATGCTGGTGATCAACGGCGGCGACGGCACCGTTCAGGCCGCATTGACCGAGCTTCACAACGGCGGATCATTTGGGGACGAACCGCCGCCTGTCGCCGTCCTTCCAAGCGGCAAGACCAACCTGATCGCGCTCGATCTGGGTGCGCAGGGCGACCCCATCCGCGCGTTGGAGCAATTGCTGGAAATTGGCCAGGCGGACCTAAGCCCCCACTTGGTTGCCCGGGAGCTGATTGCACTGCGATGCGGCGCCGGTGAGCAGATGCCTGTCATCGGCATGTTCCTCGGTGGCGCCGGCCTTGCGGACACCATGCTCTACTGTCGCCACAAGATTTATCCGCTGGGCCTCCCGAACGGGATCAGCCATGTGATCACCGCCGTTGCGGTACTGATGCGCATTTTCCTGCGCCTCAAAGGTGGATTCCTGCCGCCCGGCCCTTCGCCGTTGCAGGTGTCGTCAAAGAGCGGTCGCCTGTCCGGACGCTTCTCTTTGCTGGCGGTGACAACACTGGAAAAACTGCTGCTTTCCAGTGAGATCCGATCCGTCGGTTCGGGTTCGCTGAAGTTGATCGCAATCGACGAGCGCCCGGCGTCCGTCATTCGCGCATTCCTCGCATCCTTGAGAGGTAAGCTTGGCGGGTCGGACCTGTCCGGCGTTCACGTCCAACACACTGATGAGATCAGCATCGAAGGCGAGAGCTCCGACGTGATCCTGGACGGCGAGACCTTCCGGGCGGAGATCGGCCGGCCCATCACTCTGCGTCCAGCGCAACCGCTCTCCTTCGTGCGCATCGCCGCTTAGCAGCGTTGTGGAGCAGCTTCGCTGCCTCGTCGAAGAAGAACTTCGCACGCCTGTGGATACAAGCGTTCGTACCCTTGCCGCAGCTATCGCCGAACGCCACGGAGCCGCCTCGCGCGCGGTCCTGTTCTACGGCTCCTGTCTGCGGCAGAAGAAACTCGACGGGCTGATGCTCGATTTCTACCTGATCGTTTCCGATTACAGCGCGGCTTACCCGAAGCGCTGGATGAGCATTGCCAACCGGCTTGTTCCTCCCAACGTCTTTCCGTTCGAGAAGAACGGGCTGGCGGCCAAATATGCGGTTCTCAGCGAGGCCGACTTCCATCGCCTCTGCGGCCCAGCCACTCGGAACGTGTCGGTGTGGGCCCGCTTCGCGCAGCCTTCGCGGCTGGCCTGGAGCGCGGACGATCAGGCGGAGCAGATGGTGATGGAGGCGGTGGAGCAAGCCGCTCCGACGCTGTTGGCGGCCGCGGGAACGCGCGACAACGAAGCGCCGCTCGATCGCTGGCGCCGTGCATTCGCCCTGACCTATTCCGCCGAACTGCGGGCCGAACGGAAGGTTCGTGCGGCCTCCGTGGTCGATACCGATCGTGAACGATACAAACGTTTCAGTGCCCCTGCCGCGGTGGCGGCCGCATCGATCCCGGCGGCATTTTCCAAGGGCTGGAGGGCGCGCCGGGTCGCTGGCAAAGCCACGTCCGTTGTTCGCCTGGCCAAAGCGAGCGCGACTTTCGCCGGCGGCGTTGATTACATAGCGTGGAAGATCAACCGGCACGCCGGTACCGACATCCAGATCAAGCCCTGGCAGCGGCGGTGGCCGCTCCTCGCTGCAATCAGCCTGTTGCCGCGGCTCCTGAAGTCGGGAGCGGTTCGCTAGTCCTGGACAGTGCCGCCGCGACCGAAGCGGCAAGGGCGCTCACCGTGAAGGGTTTGCGCAACAGTTCGTAGCCGACGAGGTCGTCCGTCTCCCCTTCGCCGACATAGCCTGTGACGAACAGGACCGCGAATTCCCCATGTTCGTCGCGAAGTTTCCGGATCAGCTCCGGGCCCGTCATCTCCGGCATGATCACGTCGCTGATGACCAGGTCGAACGTACGAGACCGGAACATCTCCATCGCGTCCGCACCGCTTGAACAGGCTACCGGCTCGTAATCCAGATCCTCGAGGGCGCCAATGGTGGAAGTACGAACGCGCGGATCGTCCTCGACCAGCAAAATCCGCGCACCCGGCACGCGGGCATCCGCGTTGCTGTGCTGGACCGCCGAATGGAGGCGGATCGGCGCGCGCGCCTCCGTTCGGGGTAGGTAGATGGAGACCGTCGTGCCCTCGCCTTGCTGACTTTCGATCCCAACTTCGCCGCCCGATTGATGGGCGAAGCCGAAAATCTGGCTGAGGCCAAGCCCTGTGCCTTTGCCCACTGGCTTGGTTGTGAAGAAGGGCTCGAACGCTCGTTCAATCACTTCCGGCGGCATGCCGCAGCCGGTGTCGGCCACGCTGATCTTTAGATAATCGCCGGCGCGAACATCGCCGACCTCATTGGCTGCAACCGTTACGTTTCGGCTGGAAATGCGCATTGTGCCAACGCCGTCCATGGCGTCTCGCGCGTTCACTGCGAGGTTGACGATCGCGTTCTCCAACTGGTGCGGGTCAACGTAAACCGGCCAAGCTGACCGATCCAGATCGACTTCCACGTGAATGCGCTCGCCGAGGGTCCGATCGAGAAGGTCGGACATGCCCGAGATCAGCTCCGAACTGTTCACGCCCTCGGGCAGCAAAGGCTCGGACCGGGCAAAGGACAGCAATCGCCTGGTCAATGCGGCGGCGCGGGTCGCACCTTCCATTGCATTGGTAAGGTGCGTCAGCACCTCCCGGCGCGGCCCATTCAGCCGTCTCTGGGCAAGGTCGATGCCACCCACGACAACGGCCAGCATATTGTTGAAGTCATGCGCGATGCCACCGGTGAGCTGGCCGACCGCCTCCATCTTCTGCACTTGGCGAAGCTGGGATTCCGCGGCTTCGCGTTCGACCGCTTCTGCACGCAACGCTTCATTGGCCTCCAGAAGTTCCTGCGTCCGCTCCGCGACCGCTTGCTCAAGCACCTCGGCGCGTTGCGTTTCGCTTTCCGCCTGCCGTTTCGCGGCGGCGTTTTGACGGAGCGCCTGCACCGCAACCAGTCCGAGGAAGATCGCGCCAAGTCCGACCACAATGCCGAGCCAGCTGAGATAGTCAGTCAGGCGATCGGCTTCGGAGGAAAAGAACTGGCTTTGCGTGATGCGGGTTCGCAGCGCCGACCGTTCGGCCTGGGCGATTTCGTCGAGCTTCCGGCTGAGTTGCGGTCCGGTCTGCGATTGTGAAGCGACGTAGAACAGGGTCGGTCCGACTTGCCCCTGTTTTGCCGAGGCCGCGCGGGCCGCTGCTGCGAATTCCGCGCCGCGCTGCAGGTAGATACGCTGCAATTCGTCGATACGTTTGCGCTGCGCCGGGTCACGCCGGATCAGCCGCTCAAGCTGGCCGATCTGGTAATCGGCGAGGCGCCATTGGCTGTAATAGATGTTCCCGCTGGTATCGACGCGCTCGTCGAGCACGAACCGACCAAGCGCCGCTTCCGATCTCGAGATGCTGGCATCCACGCTCCGCACCAGCAGCGCGACGTCATAGGCACGGCGCTCCGCCTGTAAGGCTTTCTCGCGGTTCTCGTTGGAAAAGGTGACCAGGACGACCATGGCCAGCAGCACGAGCATTGCCGCCAACGCCGCAGCGGCCGCCCCACCGCGACGCCAGTCGAACCTGGGATCTTCCGAGGCAGGCGTCATGCCGTCAGCTTAGGACTGTCTGCCTGCAGACGGAAGTGCAGAAGTTAAGAAACGCAGCCCACGGAGCGGCCCGCTGCGGCGAACATCCCGAGAATGTCGCCGACCTGTTCGGACGTATGCTCCGCACACAAGGAACAACGAAGCAGCGTCATGCCTTGCGGCGTGGCGGGCGGCCGTGCGAGGTTCACGTACAAGCCTTCGTCGAGAAGCGCTTCCCACATAGCAGCGCCGGTTTCGAGGTCGGGCATGATCACCGCGATGATTGCCGACTGCGGCTCCTCAGTTCCCAAGGTGAAGCCTAGCTTCTTCAGCCCGCTATGCAGCGCCTTGCTGTTCTCCCACAGGTGCGCCCGCTTCTCCGACTCGTGCATCAGCTTGCGGATCGATGTCGCGGCTGTGGCCACCACGGAGGGCGGAAGAGAGGCCGTGAACACGTAGGGCCGGCAGACGAGCCGCAAAATCTCGAACTTGGGATGGTTCGAAACGCAAAAGCCGCCGACCGTGCCAACAGACTTGGAGAACGTGCCGATGATAAAGTCGACATCATCGATGACGCCCTGCGCCTCGGCAACGCCTCGTCCGTTCTCACCGATGAAGCCCATGGAATGCGCCTCGTCGACAAGGACCATGGCGCCATTAGCCTTGGAAACGGCGATCATCTCCTTCAGCGGAGCAATGTCGCCGAGCATCGAATAGACGCCTTCGAGCACGACCAGCTTGCCCGCGCCTTCCGGGATGCGCTTCAGCCGTTTCTCCAGGGCGTCGATGTCATTGTGGCGGAAGGGGACGATCTGGGCGTTGCCGAGCGCACAGCCGTCGTAGATCGAGGCGTGGCTGTCGATGTCGAGGACGATATAATCGTCCTTCCCGGCAATGGTTGAGATAATACCGAGGTTCGCCTGGTAGCCAGTCGAAAAGACCATGGCATGGTCCATGGCGTAGAACTCACGGAGCGCTTCCTCGCACTCGCGGTGCCCCTGGTAAGTGCCGTTGAGTACCCTGCTGCCGGTGGTGCCGGAGCCATATTCGTCCAGCGCCTTCTTGCCGGCTGCAATGACGTCGGCATCGAACGTCATTCCCATGTAGTTATACGTGCCGAGCAGGATGGTCCGGCGGCCATTGCAGATCGCCACCGTAGGGCTTTCGACTCTCTCCATGGTGAGGTTGAACGGATCGGTGACGCCAGTGTCGAGCAGCGCCTGACGCTGTTCGATGAGCGGATCGAACTTGGAAAGCAGGTCCGTCACGAAGCGCTGCTGAGCTTATCCACGGCATCGACCAGCTGGCCAACCGTTTCAATTTCCGCCTGCATGTTCATGCTGATGAGAACGTCG
This sequence comes from Sphingomicrobium sp., assembly GCA_045811225.1. Taxonomy (GTDB): domain Bacteria; phylum Pseudomonadota; class Alphaproteobacteria; order Sphingomonadales; family Sphingomonadaceae; genus Sphingomicrobium. Next base: position 9,454 of record JBJMUK010000008.1, read on the forward strand.
AACTCGTCTTCGATGTTCGCGACGAAATCGAGGACCGTCAGACTATCCCACTCCAGATCCTGGGCGAAGCGGGTGCCTTCGTTGACGTCCGCGCCCTTCTTGTTGAACGGCGCGACGAGTGAGGCGACTTTTTCGAAGGTTTCGGTGCGGTCTGTCATTGCTCGCATCTATCGTTCGACCCGGGCTTTCGCAACGCAATGGGCGCAAAAACGGCGGGCCGCAGCTAAAGCCAGCCGTGATCCCGGTACCAGCGCGCGGTTGCTCGAAGGCCAACTTCGGCTGGTGTCGAAGGCTGCCACAGGGCCGGGGGAACACCCAGGCTGGGGTCAGCGGTCCAGTCCGAGTGGGCAAAATAGGCCGCGCGATCGCTCGTCAGCTTGGCGCGGCGGCCCCGAACGAACTGGTCGACGACCGCGCCTGACCGAAGGATGGCCGCGGGAATGTTGATAACCAAGTTGCGACGCCCAAGTGCTTCGCCGAGTTGCTTCGCAAACTCCCGATGTGTCAGCCCCCCAGGCCGCCCATCATCAGGCTCTATGGTCATGTTGGAAGGCGCATCGCGCCCGCACAATGCCCACATCAGGCGCACCAGATCATCGACGTGGATCAATGAGATCCGGCCCTTGGCAGGGAGTAGCACCAATCCCAACTTGGCCATCCGGAACAGCTCGAGGGTTTCCTTGTCACCGGGCCCGTAGACGGCAGGTGGCCGGACGATGGCATATTCCAGACCGGATGCGCGGACGACCGCCTCCGATTTGGCCTTCGACGCGCCATAAAGGGAAATCTCGGGTTCCCGGGCGGCGAGGGAGGAGATGTGGACGAAGCGCCGAACCCCAGCAGCGCGCGCCGCAGCGACAAGCGCAGCCGTTCCGCCGACATTCACCTCGTCGAACTCGCCGGCCGTGCGTCCATTGATCAGGCCAGCGATGTGGATGATCGCATCGCAACCTTCCACGAGGGCGCTCAGCGCGTCGCTATTATCAAGGGCGCCCTGCACCCATGTAACGCCCCTTCGGGGGCGCATCGAGCGGCGCGCGAGTGCGCGGATTTCGACCGTCTCGTCGGCAATGTTCTCGAGAAGGCGCGATCCGATGAACCCCGTTACGCCAGTCACCGCGATCTTCATAACGGCGACCAGGATCCCGCCTCAGGCTCCTCGACGGGCTCGGCGGCGGGCGCGCCAAGCGTGTCGACAATCGCATCCAGGAGCGCCTCCATGCCCTCGCCGGTGGCCGCCGAAATGGAATATGGCTGCACGCCCGAGGCCTTGGCCAACGCCCGCGCTTTCTTGGTTGCCGCCTTCGGTTCGGCAAGGTCGGATCTGCTCAAGGCGATCACTTCCGCCTTGTCTTCCAGTCCCGCTCCGTAGGCATCGAGCTCGTCACGAACGATGCTCCACGCTTCGACGGGGTCGTCTCCCGCAACATCGACAAGGTGCAACAGGACGCGACAACGTTCGACGTGGCCAAGGAAGCGGTCTCCAATCCCGGCCCCTTCCGCTGCGCCTTCGATCAGCCCTGGGATGTCCGCAAGCACGAACTCACGCCCCTTGTGCCGGACCACGCCCAGCTGCGGACGAAGTGTCGTGAACGGATAATCGCCGACCTTGGCCGCCGCGTTCGTGGTTGCGTTCAGCAAGGTCGATTTGCCGGCATTGGGAAGCCCCACCAGCCCAACATCGGCAAGCAGCTTGAGCCGCAGCCAGACCCACATCTCTTCACCCGGCCAACCGGTGCCGTGTTGTCGGGGCGCGCGGTTCGTCGACGTCTTGTAGCTCGCATTGCCGCGTCCGCCGTCGCCGCCCTTCAGCAGAATGACGCGCTGACCCACCTCGGTAAGGTCGGCAAGAACGCTCCGTTCCTCGTCGTCGGCCAGGACCTGCGTGCCGACGGGAACTTTGATCACCAGGTCTTTCCCGCCGGCCCCGGTGCGATTGGATCCGGCGCCGCCCTTGCCGCGCTGGGCCCTGAAATGCTGGGTGTAGCGGAAGTCGATCAGGGTATTGAGGCCGGCCACGGCCTCAAAGATGACGTCGGCGCCCTTGCCGCCTTCGCCGCCGTCAGGGCCGCCGAATTCGACGAACTTCTCCCGCCGGAAGCTGACGGCGCCCGGCCCTCCGGCACCGGATTGGATGAAGATCTTGGCCTGGTCTAGAAAATGCATGTGCGCGAGTTAGGCGCGGCGGGCGCGGATTGCCACCTCAGCCTTGTTTTTGCGAAGCCGCAATGCGCGCGCGGAGTGTTTCCGCAGCGATCTCCCGCGATGCCTCGCGGCTCAAGCCAAGCGCGGCGGCGATCGGTGCGCCCAGTAGTGAATCCCCCACCGCCCCCAGCACCAGCGACAAGGTGACTTCGGGTACCGGGCGATGAGGATCGGCTTCTGTAAGGCTATCCACCAGCGAATGAATGGCATCGAGTACTGGATTGAGGGCATCCTTGTTGCCGGTCAGGATCATCCACGCCGCAAGTGCGCCGGCGCCCTCCTTTCCGAACGCATCGAATACCAGGTCGATAATTTCCTTCGGCTCGGCCTGGCCCTGGCGGAAGCGAGCGACTGCATCCGCAATCGCGATGTTAACCTGTTCGGCGATCGACTTGGCGAGCGCCGCCTGGAGTCCCGCTGCCGACCCGAAATGATGAAGCAGATTGGCATGGGTCCGGCCGACCTTCGCAGCAACAGCCTTGAGCGTGACGGCCTGCGGTCCGTCGTCGATCAGCAACCGCTTTGCCGCCGCCAATGCGGCGGACTGGCTTTCAGCCTGGCTGAGCCGTTGCCGACTTATTGACATAGATGTCAGTTATCCTACTTGTCAGCCATGGCCCACGCGACACACGCTTTAACCCCAAGCGATCTCGAGATCACCCCGCGCGATCGGCGCTTCGGACGCGGCCCGGCTCGGCGGCACTGGCACGGAGGTAGCGTGGAGGCGACCGCTATCTTCAACGCGCTGTCAGCCACCTTCCCGAAAGGCGAAGCGTTTTTCGTCGAGAGCGTTCGCGCCTTTCGAAGCGGCGTTCCGCCCCGGCTTGCCGCTGAGATAAAGGCGTTCACCACGCAGGAGGCAGTCCACAGCCGTGAGCATCTCGCGTTCAACCGCGTTGCCTCCGATGCTGGCTACGACTTGTCCGCGCTTGAGCGGAAGGTCGATGACCGACTCGCGCTGCTTCGCGGAAAGCCGAAGATCGCGAGCTTGGCTGCGACCATGGCGCTTGAGCATTTCACGGCCATGTTCGCCCACGAACTTCTGGCTGACCCCCGACACCTCGAAGGGGCGGACAAGGAGATTGCGGAGCTGTGGCGGTGGCACGCGGTCGAGGAGATCGAGCACAAGGGTGTCGCCTACGACACCTGGCTCCAGGCCACAGCCGACTGGCCCCGCCTGAAACGCTGGTCGGTGAAGGCGCAGATCATGCTCATTCTGACCCATCATTTCGTCAAGGACCGGACCGCTGGTGCGCTGGAGTTGATGCGTCAGGACGGGATCGCCGGTCTCCGAGCGTGGGGTAAGCTGCTCCATTATCTGTGGGTCCGCCCCGGCATGTTCCGGAAGGTCTTCGGAGCCTGGGCGAGCTATTTCATGCCGCGATTCCATCCCTGGAAACTGGACGACCGTGACTTGCTCCTGGCCTATGAAGCGGGCGTCGCTCAAATGAGGGCACCCGCTTCACAGCGAAAGGTCCGCGGAACGGTCTAGGCCGCTATCGGCTGCGGCACCCGTTCCACTTTCACCTGACGGTCGGCCAGGCGGGCCCGGGTAAGTTGAATCGCAGCATTGCGTCCTTCGGCGCGGCCGGTGGGGATCTCCGTCAGGCCCGTAGAGGAAAAGCCGAGCTTCTCGAGCACCCGAGCCGACGCCGGACTGTCGACGTAGTGCGAGGCTTCGATCTGCCGAATCCGCAACGAGCGCGCCATGTCGAGCACGGCTGTCGCCGCCTCCGTCGCGATTCCGCGGTTCCAGTCGGTGCGTGCGACCCAATATTCGAGCTCGACCGCGCCCGATGGACGCCGCGTGAGCCCACAGCCGCCGACGAGGCGCGGGACGGAGCTCGTTCGCTCGAACACCAGCAGGGAGGGCAGTACCGGATCGCGCGGCTCGGCAATCCAAGCCTCAGCGTCCCGAACGGAATAGGGCCACGGCGCGGCGGAAAGATTGCGGCAGATCATCTCGTCCGCAATGGCCGACGCGAGCGTCGACGCATCCTCTGCCCATGCGGGCCGAAGCAGCAGCCTTGGAGTCCGTGCGAACATTTCTCTTCTCCTCCGCGCGGCACCTAGCGCCGCTTGGTGACAGTTTCGGGAGAAGATGGCGGAGGCCGCGGCCTCCATGTGCAAAGGGCAAAAGAAAAGCCCCCTTGCGGGGGCTTCCCTCTTCTCCCTTTTGGCTTCGATCTGGATCAGATCTCGGCCGGGCCGCCCCCTTGTGGGAACGGACCCTTTATGACCGTTCCTATTCTGCTGCTTCCGCTGCTGCCGGCATAATGTGCACGTACTTGCGGCCCAGCTTGCCTTCGCTGAAATTTACGCAGCCGTCGGTAAGCGCAAAAAGCGTGTGGTCTTTGCCAAGACCCACGTTGTTGCCCGGGTGCCACTTGGTCCCGCGTTGACGGACGATGATGTTGCCGGCGCGCGCGCTCTGGCCGCCGAACAGCTTCACGCCGAGACGCTTCGACTCGGAGTCGCGACCGTTGCGGGATGAACCGCCTGCTTTCTTATGTGCCATGGTAAGTTACTTTGCCTTCGGAGCTTTCTTGGGCGCGCCCTTAGCAGGAGCAGCCTCTTTCGTCGACCCGGTTTCCGCCTTCGGAGCCTTCTTCGGCTTCGCTGCCGCTTCCGGTGCCGGGTTCTCGGTCGGGGTGGCGGTGACTTCGGCAGGAGTGTCCGCAGCTGCTGCAGCCGGAGCGGCCTCGGCCTTTGGAGCCTTGGCGGCCTTGGCCGGCTTCTCGGCCTTCTGGTCACCGATCGACACGATCTTCAGAATCGTGTGCTGCTGGCGATGGCCTTTCTTGCGGCGATAGTTGTGCCTGCGGCGCTTCTTGAAGACTGTGACCTTCTCGCCCTTGGCCTGGGCTACGATCTCGGCACCGACAACCAGGCCCTCGACGGACTTGAGGTCGGAGCCGTCCCCGGCCAGCAGGATGTCGGTGATGTCGATCCGCTGTCCGGCTTCCCCGTCCAGCTTCTCAACAACGATCTTGTCTCCGGCGGCGACGCGATACTGCTTGCCGCCCGTGCGCACGACTGCGAACATTGGCTTTTCTCTTACTTTAAAATCCGGTTTCCGCGCGCGTATCGGCGCGAAAGCCAGGGCTGCGCGCGGAAAGCGTGCCGCCTATGGCAGCAGGTCGGGACTGTCAACCGGTGAAGGGCTGTTTAGTGGCGATGTTCCGGTCGCAGCCGATAACGCCCGTCGTCGAACCCGTTGAACAGGCTTTCCACTGCCGGGTGATCGATCGGCTCTTCGCTATCGTCCCGAACCAGGTTCTGCTGGCTGACATAAGCGATGTAGCTTTGCTCCGCGTTGTCGGCGAGCAGGTGATAGAAGGGCTGGTCCTTCGCCGGGCGCATCGCCTCCGGGATGGCCTCGTACCACTCCTCGGTGTTCGAAAAGGTCGGATCGACGTCAAAAATGACGCCCCGAAAATCGAGCAGCCGATGACGAACGACTTCGCCAATGGCGAAGCGGGCGCTCGAAATGCTCAGGACTTTGGACGATGAACCCATGAGGGGTGAACGTTCGAAAGGCGTCATGGGTGCAATCTAGTGCATGTGTGAGGCTAGGCAAGCCAAACCGGCGCTGCTAGAGGCGCCAGCCGACCAAAAAGGCCGGGCCGCCATGGCCCGCCATGCGTGCCTTGCGGAGAGGTGGCTGAGTGGTCGAAAGCACCGCACTCGAAATGCGGCGTGCGGGCAACCGTACCGTGGGTTCGAATCCCACCCTCTCCGCCACGAACCAACCCACCTAGTCTCTTGTCAGGGAACCCCTGAGCTAAGCCTCTGCAACAGGCTCTCTTCTGCTGCCCAATCCCCCGTGAGTACGGCGCGGAGAGCG
>JBJMUK010000009.1:0-5720 GCA_045811225.1 Sphingomicrobium sp.
AGAGCATTCTCGTCACCGGTGGGACTGGATCGTTCGGCCGGGCCTTCGTTCGCACTGTCCTTGCGAAATATCCCAATGTCCGGCGTCTCGTGGTGTACTCGCGCGACGAGCTGAAGCAGTTCGAGATGAGTCAGGAGCTCTCGCCGCAGCGGCACAAGGCGCTGCGATACTTCATCGGCGACGTCCGCGATGAGGACCGCCTGCGGCGGGCGCTGGAAGGGATCGAGATCGTCGTCCACGCCGCGGCCCTGAAACAGGTGCCGGCTGCGGAATACAATCCGTTCGAATGCATCAAGACCAACGTGCTCGGCGCTCAAAACATGATTGAGGCCTGCCTCGACAGCGGAGTCAGGAACGTCGTCGCACTGTCCACCGACAAGGCGGCGGCGCCGATCAACCTCTATGGCGCGACCAAGCTCTGTTCGGACAAACTGTTCACAGCTGCGAACAACATCACCGGGCCTCGGGATCTGCGCTTCTCCGTCGTCCGGTACGGGAACGTGATGGGCAGCCGGGGCTCGGTCATGCCTTTCTTCCTCGGCCAGCGCGCCAACGGATTCTTTCCTATTACCGACCCGGCGATGACGAGGTTCAACATTTCGCTCGAGGAAGGTGTGCAAATGGTCCTTTGGGCGCTGGAGAATGCGCTTGGAGGCGAGATCTTCGTTCCCAAGATCCCCAGCTATCGGATCCTCGACCTTGCCGAAGCGATCGGTCCCGAGTGCGAGGTCCGGGTCGTCGGAATCCGTCCCGGCGAAAAGCTTCACGAGGAGATGATCACCGCGAGCGACAGCCTCAACACCGTTGATCTCGGCCCCTTTTACGCCATCCTGCCCAGCGCGACCGACCATTTGGCGGAGGACTATCTGGAGAAGCGCGGGGGGACCCGCGTCGAGCCTGGGTTCGCTTACAACAGCGGCACAAATTCGGACTTTCTTACGGTGGAGCAGCTGCGACATCTCATTTCGCGGCACGTCGATCCGAACCATCGAGCTTGAGCGTGATACCTTACGGACGCCAGTCGATCAGCGAGGCCGATATCGAAGCCGTCGCTGAAGTCCTGAGGTCCGACTTCCTGACGCAGGGACCGGTCGTTCCGGCGTTCGAGGAAGCCGTAGCTTCCCTTTGCGGCGCACATTACGGAGTTGCGGCGAACAGCGCGACAAGCGCGCTTCACCTTGCCTGCCTCGCACTCGGAGTCGGTCCGGGCGACACGGTCTGGACCAGCCCACTGACCTTCGTGGCAAGCTCGAATGCAGCGCTTTATTGCGGCGCCCATGTCGATTTCGTCGATATCGACGAACGGACCTATAACATGTGCCCGGGACAGCTCGAAGAGAAGCTGAAACGGGCGGCCGAAGCGGAGGCACTGCCGAAGGTGATCATCCCGGTTCACTTGGCCGGTCAGTCCTGCGACATGGCCGCCATCCGGGCCGCGACGAGACGCTATGGAGTGCGGATCATCGAGGACGCTTCCCATGCGATCGGCGGCAGCTACCGCGACGAGCCGGTCGGCAGCTGCAAATTCAGCGACATCGCCGTCTTCAGCTTTCATCCGGTCAAGATCGTGACGACCGGCGAGGGCGGCATGGCAATGACCAACGATCACGGGCTGGCCGAATTGATGCGCCTCGATCGGACCCACGGGATCACCCGCGATCCGGCACGGCTCCAGAACGATGACGTCGGACCGTGGTACTATGAGCAGCAGCGCCTCGGGTTCAATTACCGGATGACCGATATTTGTGCTGCGCTCGGGCTTAGCCAGTTGAAGCGGATCGATGAATTCGTCGCGCGCCGGCGAGCGATCGCGGCAACCTATGATGCCGCTTTCGCGGACTTGGCGGTGAAGACTCCCTGGCAGCACCCCGACACCGCTTCGGCCTGGCACCTGTATATCGTCCGGATCGACCGCCGGCGCTCTGCCCGCAGCCATCGAGAAATTTTCGACGCGCTCCGCGAGGCCGGGATCGGCGTCAATCTCCACTATATTCCGGTCTATCGGCAGCCTTATTACCGCAACCTCGGTTTCGGACAGGGGCACTGCCCGAATGCCGAGGCTTATTATGCCGAGGCGATCAGCCTGCCGATGTTTCCATCGATGACGGATGACGAACGGGATTTCGTGATTGCAACGATGAAGGAAGTGCTCGGCGATGCGTAGCCTCGCCGTCGTACAGGCCCGAATGGGTTCTTCGCGGCTTCCGGGGAAGGTGCTGATGCCACTCGCCGGCCGACCGGTGCTCGACCATGTGGTCACCCGGGTTTCGGCCGCAGAACGGATCGACGGCGTGGTGGTCGCAACGTCGGACTTGCCTGGCGACGACTTAATCGAGGATTATTGCAAGGCTCGCGGCTGGACCTGCGTTCGTGGATCCGAGTCCGACGTTCTGTCGCGCTTCGTCCTTGCCATTCGAGATTCGGACGCGGGGATCGTCGCCCGGGTGACGAGCGACTGTCCTTTATTCTCTTCGCGCATCCTCGATGACATGCTTGCGGCCTTCGACCCGCACAGCATGGATTATATGTCGACCAACTGGCCTCAGCGCACCTTTCCGGTCGGGCTCGACTGCGAAATCATGCGTGGGGACGCTCTTCTCGCCGTCGCGCAGACCGCAACCGATGCCTATGACCGCGAGCACGTGACGCCGCACTTCTACCGTAACCCCGACCGCTTCCGGCTCGCGGGGCACCGCTGCAGGCAATCGTTGGCGCATCTGTGCATCACGCTTGACACGCCCGAGGATTACGATCGGCTGGTGGCGCTCCTCGAACTGCATCCAGAGCTGGCCGATCCCCATGCGGACGTCGTGGGCGTCGTGGCTCGCCATTTCGGTCAGTCAGACGCACTCTCAGCCTGAGCGGGCGGAGATCGTCAATCGATCGCCTTTCGAGCGTCGAGCCAGTCGTCGCGCTCGTTCGACAGCGTCACGTCGAATCCCGCGTCGCGATGCAGCCGCTCCGATGCCTTATTGTCGCGATGAATTCGGCTGACAATTCGGTGCACGCCTGGATGAGACAAGCGTAGCGCGCGTTCGGCAGCGAAATAGACGGCCAAGCCAATCTTCCGGCCGTGCCATGCCGGCACCAGATATATCGAGAGGCGGGCTGAGCGACCGGCATCGCCGAGGTCGAAACGGACCACGCCCACTGGTTCGTCCTCCCGCGTCAAAAGGCGGAAAACGCAATCAGGGTCGGCGAGCCTCGCTTCCAGCCACGCCACATGCGCTGCGAAATCCGGTTTCTCCGCCTTTTCCCAATTGTGCTGCCAGTTCCGATCGTCGGTCCGCCAATTCAGCAGTTTCTCGGCGTCATCCACCTGCACGTCGCGCGCGCCGAGGGCCAGTGCTCGTATCCATGCCGCGAGACGGTACGCACCTCGGCCATCGACCAGCTTCCGTCCGGTCCTGGCCAACGCATGGCGCGCCGGTTCGTCCGCGGCAAGCGCCGTGACCGCTTGCGCAATCGTCTCGGGAGTTACGTCCGCGTGGTCGCCGACAAATCGGATCGCCCCAGCGGCAGTCATGGTGTCGATCTGCGGTCGCTGGTTTGGGGCGACGGCGATCACCAACGACGGGACGCCGAGGCACAGCCGTTCCCATAGCATCACACCTCCCGCACCCAACGCGAGATCCGCCTCGTTCATGAGTTCGGCGAGTATCTCCTGCGAAGGGGCACGGTGCAACGTGACGTGCGGCATGCGTATAGCAGCCTCGGCCAGTGTCGGATCGACGCTCGCGCCTGGCCCGATCACGACATCCACTTCGAGGTCGTTCAATTCCGCGAGTGCTTGCAGCGCCTTCCCCGTTTCATCGGTCGGATCGCTGCCGCCGAAGCAGACGTTGAGCCTCAAGCGCGTCTCATTGGCCCGCCGCTGCGCACTGCCAGCCAACGCCGTGATGTGACGGGACAGCGGCAGGTACGCTGGACCGCGCAGGACGATGCTCCCCGGTTCGCCTGCTTGCCCGCCATGCGGGCGAACGATGACATCCGCGCGCTTCGCTGCGTCGAGATCGTCGAGCACCAGCAGCCGCGCTCCCGCTTCGGCCGCTTGCGCTTCCCATTCCGGCACCTCGCCATATTGGTCGAGATAGATCACGTCCGGTGCCCAGCCCCTTTGACGCAGTGCCCCCATGGATCCCGCGGGTCCGGAGTCTGCCGGTGACAACGCAAGGACGGGCATGTCCGATGCAAAATAGGGAGGCACGAGCGCCGCGCCTTCCTGGCCGGTCACCAGCGTGATTTCCGTGCCGCCGGCCGCGGACAATGCGTCGCCCACGGCGCTCGCGCGGGCGTAGTGGCCGGTGCCCAGCGACGTGCCTCCGTCCGCCCGGATCGCGACCCTAATTGGCGCGGACATAATAGGTGAAGCTGATCCGCTTTCCTTTGTGCGTGAGCACGGGATGGTATCGTTTGAGGATCGCGTTGAACCTCGGATCCTTCGAGAAGACGTGCTTCCATTCCACGTCGATGTAACGCAGCGGCCAGCTGGAGCTATGGTCGAGGATCAGCACATCGGGCGGCATGTCTTCCCACAGCCTCAGCATCTGGTCATGAAGCATTCGCCGGCCCGGATCGTCGAGCTTGACAGGCGGCGGCAGCTTGCCAGCGTTCTCCTTCCTGTCGAACGGCTTCAGTTCCGCGGCAACATAGGCATTGTTCATCAACGTGTTCCAGCGCACGGCACCGTGCGAGGCGAGGTATTGGTTGTAGGGCGAGGGGTGCATATTCAAGATTCCGACCCGCTTGCCGTTCACCGATCTCCCCGCCTCGCTGATCGCTCGATCAACCTCTGCGACATCCTTTTGATACTGAAATGTGCTGAGAAACTGTCCGATCAATGCGTAGGAGAGGCACAGCGCCACGGCCACATGACCCCACCATCGGAAATAGCGCATCGCCACCCACCACCAGGCGACGTAGGCCAAGGTAATGGGGAATAGGTGGTGAGTGTACCATCGCTCCTGCGACCAGGCGACGACGATCGCTCCGACCACAGTAGCAAGACCAAGCGCCATCAGGCGCCCGGGTACCTGGAAACAGCGCAAGAGGAGGAGGAACGCGGCCGCATAACCAAGGTTCTCAGCCACCATCAACATGTTCGTCGCTGGATCGGCGAGGTTTGCGTCGATTGCGCTGAACATTGCGCCGATCGCCGTGCGCGTGGATGAGTCGAGGATTAGCCAGCAAAACAGGTAAAGGCCGACGACCGCGCCAGCGACGATATTCTCCGTCCGGAAGAGCAGGAGGGGCCGGCGCTGCACCAGGGCATCGGCGAGTTCGACCAGGAGCACGACGATGCTGTAGAGGTATTTGAACAGTAGCGTGGCGCCCATCCACAGGCCCAGAATGACCCGCGTCCGCCAGCCGATCCGCGTGTCGTCAGGGTCAGATACGCGTAGGACGAGATAGGGCCAGAGCCCTAAAGCAACGATATGTTCTCGTAAGCCAAAGACGTTCTTGAACAGGATCGGCAGGATCACCAGCAGCGCCACGGACAGAACGAGAAAGAGTGGCGAGGCGCCCACGGTTGTCCGCCGGATGCGGTAAGCGAGCTCCGCGCTGATCAGCACCATCACACCGGTCATCGCCACGACCGCGAGATCGAGCCGCAAACCGGTCACGTCGCTCAGGCGCGCAGCAATCGAGAACAAGACCCGTTCGGCCGGAGGGAAGTAGATGCTGTAATCGCGGTAGGAGTCTCCGAGCGTGACAGCGAG
>JBJMUK010000010.1:0-32804 GCA_045811225.1 Sphingomicrobium sp.
GAGCACCGGGGTACTCGAAGTTTCCGTAGATGCGCCCGATGTGCAGGTAGGGCGTACCGACACCTATTCCGACATTGCAGGCGACGCCACGCTGGTGATCGAGGCACGAGATTCGCTCACGGGCTCCCTGCTTGGGCGAGCGATTGATCAGGATATTGCGGGTGATTACACCATGGGGCCGCGAAATCGCGCAACGAACCGTGGAGACTTCCGGGACCTGGTGCAGCAATGGGCCAAGGATGCAGTGCGAGGCATGGACGAGCTCAAGCGGCTGTCCCCAGTGCCCTGATCAAGGCCCTGCCCGGCTAAGCGGCGAGGAGGCCGGCACTCCTGAAGATTGCCGCGGCATCTTCCACTTGGACTGATGTTGGAGGCTCGGTTTGGGCCAGGCGATAGTCCAGGCCCAGTCGCTCCCATTTGTACGCGCCCAGCTGATGGAACGGCAGAACCTGAACACGCTCGACCACTCCCAGCGACGCAGCAAACACGGCGAGCTGCGCAATTTCGGTTTCGACGTCCGTCAGTCCCGGCACGAGCACGTAGCGGATCCACATCGGGCGCTGCAACGACGCGAGGCGATGCGCGAACTGAAGCACCGCCTGGTTCGTCATCCCACCCGTTACACGCTCGTGCTGCTCCTCGCTGAAACCCTTCATGTCGAGGATGATCAGGTCGATGTCCTGCAACTCCCGATCGGACAGCTTCTCGCCATAGACGCCGTTGGTTTCGATCGCGTTGTGCAGGCCCATCTGCTTCGCAGCGCCGAATAGCCGCGCAGCAAAGCGGTGCTGCATCAGCGGCTCACCGCCCGAAAGGGTGAAGCCGCCACCCATCCGTTTGAGGCCATTGGCGTACTTCCGGATCTCGTCGGTCGCCTGTTCGAGAGCCACCGGTATTCCGTTCGACAACGTCCAGGTGTCAGGATTGTGACAGAATTGGCAACGGAAGTTGCAGGACGTTGTCCAGGCCACCAGCCGGATCCCCGGACCGTCCACGGCCGACCCGGTGGTGAACGAGTGCAGGAACCCCATGTCACCGGTGCGGAGCGCCGACTTAACGTCTGTTTCGGAAACGCCGTCCCCCAGCTTGACGCGCATCTCGAATGGGCTTTTCGCCTCGAGCGATGCCGGCTTCGCTGCTGCCTCGATGCTCATTTCAGGCCCCGTGGAATGTTCGGTTGATTACGTCCATTTGCTGATCGCGCGTCAGGCGCACAAAATTGACGGCGTAGCCTGACACGCGGATCGTCAGCGTCGGATATTTGTCGGGATGGTCCATCGCGTCGATGAGCGTGTCTCGATTGAGCACGTTCATGTTCATGTGACAGCCGGTCGTCCCGAAGAACGTGTCGAGGATCGCCACCAGATTGGAAATCTGGTCATCCTTGGACTGCCCAAGACCAGTCGGAACAATACTGGTGGTAAGCGAGATCCCGTCTTCCGCATCGCGATAGGGAATCTTGGCGACCGATGCGCCGGATGCGTGGATACCGTGGCTGTCGCGTCCGTGCATTGGATTGGCACCGGGGGCGAAAGGTTCGCCCTGGCGACGCCCGTCGGGCGTGTTGCCGGTCGCCTTTCCATAAACGACGTTCGAGGTGATGGTCAGCACAGACTGGGTGTGACGCGCATTCCTGTACGTAGGATGCTTGCGCAATTTCTCCATGAACGTGGAGACCAGCCAGGCCGCCAGATGATCAACCCGGTTGTCGTTGTTGCCGAACTTCGGGAAGTCGCCGTCGATCTTGTAATCGGTAATCAGTCCGGTCTCGTCGCGGACGACGCTGACCTTGGCGTGCTTGATCGCGGACAGGCTGTCAGCGACGACTGACATGCCCGCAATTCCGAACGCCATCGTCCGCAATGGCGCGTAGTCATGCAGCGCCATCTCGATCCGTTCGTAGGCGTATTTGTCGTGCATGTAGTGGATGACGTTCATTGCGCTGACGTAGATCCCGGCAAGCCAGTCCATCGTCGTTTCGAACCGCTTCAGCACATCATCGAATTCGAGAACGTCCGTCGCGACGGGTTCCGATCGTGGCGCAACCTGCTTGCCGGTCATTTCGTCCCGGCCGCCATTGATCGCATAGAGCAGGCATTTCGCGAGGTTCGCGCGAGCTCCGAAGAACTGCATCTGCTTACCCATCAGCATCGGTGACACGCAGCAGGCGATCGCCCCGTCGTCTCCCCAGGCCCGACGCATGATCTCGTCGCTTTCGAACTGGATCGAGCTGGTGTCGATCGCGACCCTGGCCACGTAACGGCGGAACGGTTCCGGCAATTGTGGCGAGTACCAGATCGTGAGGTTCGGTTCCGGTGCTGGACCCAAATTATACAAGGTGTGCAAGAAGCGGAAACTGCTCTTGGTGACGAGCGGCCGGCCATCGTCGCCCATTCCACCGATGGATTCCGTCACCCAGGTCGGATCGCCTGCGAACAGATCATCATATTCGGGTGTGCGCAAGAAACGGACGATGCGGAGTTTGATGACGAAGTCGTCGATGATCTCCTGCGCTTCTTCTTCTGTCAGCAATCCGGCGTGAAGGTCCCGCTCGAAGTAGATGTCGAGGAAGCTGGAGACACGACCCAGCGACATGGCCGCGCCGTTCTGCTCCTTGATGCCGGCGAGGTAGCCGAAATAGAGCCACTGCACCGCCTCCTTGGCGGACGTGGCCGGCCGGGAAATGTCATAGCCATACTTGGCGGCCATGGCCTTGAGTTCGCCGAGCGCCCGGATCTGCTCGGACAGCTCCTCGCGATCCCGGATGATGGCTTCGCTGGATGGTTCGAGGTCGAGCGCGCTCCGCTCCTCCTGCTTGGCGGCGATCAGCCGGTCGACGCCGTAAACCGCGACGCGACGATAGTCCCCGATGATTCGCCCGCGGCCGTAGGCATCCGGAAGGCCGGTCAGGATGTGCGAGCTCCGGCACCGCCGGATATCCGCAGTGTAGGCGTCGAAGACGCCTTCATTGTGCGTCTTCCGGTATTTGGTGAAGGTTTCCACGACAGCCGGGTCGGGCTTGTAGCCGTAGGTTTCAAGTGCGGTCAGGACCAGCCGGAACCCGCCATTGGGCATGATAGCGCGCTTTAGCGGGGCTTCGGTCTGAAGCCCCACGATCACCTCATTATCCTGGTCGATATAGCCCGCGTCATGCGCTGTTATCGAGCTTGGGATTTGCGAAACATCGAGAACACCGCGCTTGCGTTCTTCAACGAAGAGGTCGGTCAGCTTCTTCCAAATGCCTTGCGTCCGAGGCGTGACGCTCGCCAGGAATCTCTCATCGCCGTAATATGGTTCGACATTCTCCTGGATGAAGTCGCGGACGTTGATCTCCGTATTCCAGAGTCCCGGCTTGAAATCGTAACGCGAGGGGACCTCAGTTTCAGGCCGCTCAAGCACCATATCTGACATGTCTGACCTCCATTGTTATTGAGTAGCAGGCGTTGGTTCAGCGGTTGGCGACGCTGCTCGCGCAGCGGGCCCCGTTTCCCGCAAGATCCATGTGAGGAGCACCGCAAGGGCGACGCCGTACAGCAAAGGCTGGAAGGTGATCTGGTAATGCTCGAGCTCACGCTCCCCGCCAACGGCGGCGCTCAGAAGCCTGCTGGCGAAGACCGGGCCAAGCAACGCGGTCACCGAGAAGTTGAGGAAGTTCACCACGCCCGTCGCAGTGCCGCTGTGCTCGGGCAGATTGGCTTCCTTGATTACCGTGTACGGAATCATTGCTGCGCCGGAAGCGATGCCGCAGATCAGCGCGAGCGAATAGGGCGGGAACAGGTGCGCGGGACCGTAGAGGATCATCCACAGCGTAATCAGGAGCACGATGCAGCCGCCGGCGATGACTGGCCGGCGTCGGCCCAGACGGTCAGACAGCCACCCCAGTAACGGACATCCGATGATCCAGCCGGCGGGAACGGCCGCCGACCGGAGGACTGCCATCGAGTAAGGCACGTCGTGGGCTTCCTGAAGGAAGCGAACGCCCCACACCATGTCGAAGATCGTCGTCGGAATGAATATGAGCGCCGAAATGAGCCCGCACAGGATTGATTGGCGATTGGTGAACACCGTCCACATCGCCCTTGCCGCCTGTTTCAGCCACGGAGTTTCCGACGCCTGCTTCGGCTTGCTCCGCGGCGGGATGAATAGGAAGAGCAGCACGGCAATGGGCAGCCCGGCCAAGCCCATCCAGAACCAGAATTGATCCCACTGCAGGCCGTTGGCCATTGCTGGACCGACGACGAATTGCCCGGCGGAGCCTCCGGCCATCCCGAACATCTGCGTCGCACCGATCAAGGTTGCCACGCGGTAGGCGGGAAAATGGGTGGTCACGAGATAGGCCGCGCCAATCAGGGCAAACACGCCGCCCGCGCCCTGCATGAACCGCCCGAAGCTCGCGAGCGTCGGGTCTCCGGTAGAAAAAAGCAGTGCGCCGACCGCCACTGTTGCCGCCCCAGCCGGCACGACTTTGCGCGGGCCAAGCTGATCCATTGCTACGCCGGCAACCAGGCTGAATGGCGCGTAAGCGTAATAGAATAGACCCAGCAGCGAGGCGACACCGACTGACGTCAGCCCGAAAGCGTTCGACAATTCGGGAACCATCACCGCCGGAGCGGAGCGCATCGCATATTGGTAGAAATAGTAGATGGACGTGATGAACCAGGCAGCGGTGACTACGCCGAGGGGAGTCAATCTCGGCTGAGCTGCCTGGTCCATCGAACGGACGTCAACAAAGAACGAGAGAAACGGCCAGGCCGCCTTCGGACGTCTCTTTATATTTGGAGTTCATCTCCTTGGCGGTGAGCGCCAGCGCCTGGACCGTTGAGTCGAAATCGACGCGTCGGTTAATCGGGATCTCATTCTTCGCGATCAGGTATCCGGTCCACGACTTGATCGCTCCGAAGGCGCAACGCTCAATGCAGGGCACCTGCACGTAGCCCGCAACAGGGTCACAGGTCATCCCGAGGTGGTGCTCCAGGGCACCTTCGGCAGCGTTCGACACTACTTGCGGCGGCTCATCATAGGCTTGGGCAATTGCCGCTGCGCCCATTGCAGAGGCTACGCCGATCTCCGCCTGACAGCCTCCTTCGGCGGCAGCCAGTGTCGCATGGTGCTTGCAAAGGTAGCCCACCGTCGATGCCGCGAGCAGTCCCTCCCGAAGCTTGGCCGCCGGGAGCTTCGCGCCGCCTGCGCCGAGCGAGTGGATAACTGCGGGCAACACGCCCGCCGAACCACCGGTGGGCGCCGTGATCACGAGGTGCCCACGGGCATTCTCTTCTGATCCGGCAAGAGCATAAGCCGAGACCAGGCCAATCGCGCGCCGCGCTTCGCCTTCTTGGTTCTGAGCGCTTGCAAAAACGTCGTGTGCCTTCGTCTTCAGCTTGATCGGCCCGGGCAATGTCGACGTGGGCGCCTCCAGACCGGCTTTCACAGTCAGCTCCATCGCACCCAGGATTTTATCCAGAAATGCGTTGATCTCGGCCTCGCTCCTGCCGGAAATGGACGTTTCGTTCGCCATTGCGACCTGGGCGACGGACAGATTGTTCTTCTTGGCGTGCTCCACCAATTGCGCCATCGTCTCGTAGGGATATTTGGGCGGCTTCTTGGCGGGGGGGGTGTAGCCCTTCCATTCGATGAAGCCGCCGCCCACGGAGTAATATTCCTGTTCGAGTAGGACCTTGTCGCCGCCCATCAGTTTGGCGACCAAGGTATTTGCATGCGGGAAGTCACCCTTGGTCGCATCGTAGACGATGTCCGCGAGCGACACGTTTATCGACTTGTTCCCGAGCTTGACCGGGAATGTCTGCTTGGGATTCGCGGCAAGTCCATCGAGGAACGCCGGATCAATCGTCGCTGGCTCTTTTCCAATCAATCCGGCGAGAGCTGCCCGTTCGGTTCCATGACCTTTGCCGGTGGCGCTCAAGCTGCCGAAGAGATGCACTTTAAGTGCCGTCGCCTGCGCAAGCACGTCGGGCGCGAGCTTCGTCGCGCGCTGATAGAAATCGTAGGTGATACGCATCGGCCCAATCGTGTGCGAAGACGACGGACCCGGCCCGACTTTGTAGAATTCATCGATCAGGGTCATCACTGGACCCTTGGACTGTTTGACGACTTGAAGCGCTGCATCGGTCTTGCCAGTCAGCGCCGCTCCGGCGGCAGGTGCCTGGGCCGGCGTGGTCTTGCTGCACGCCGCAATCGGCATGCCAGTGACGACAGCTACCGCGGTTGCCAGCGCACTGCGCACCATGAATGCGCGGCGGTCGGAGCCGACCGGCGGTTCACTGTAGTCGAGCTGCGGAAGCGGCAATTCAGTCTTGGTGTCGTTTGCGCTGTCCATGATACACTCCTCACCCCGCAGCCGTAGCGACCCTGATCCGACGTTCGGATCACCCGTGCCATCGCCTGGAGCTTGCGACCCAGCGCGAGCATCAAAATCATTCTTAGGGGGCTCGTAACAGCCGTGGATCAGTGAAAACCCCTGAGTCCTGAGGGTTCATTCCCATGCCGCTGCGGGGTGCCTGACACGACATCGACAGGGACCCATCGTCAGCAGTCCCTAACCCGATAGGTGTTGGGTAAAACCTCCGGCCAGCTATGTGACGTTGGCCCGATCAATCTGCGGACTTCTGCTGACTCGATCTGAAATCTGGCGGCCACCGTCATGTCGGCGAGTGCGCTTTCGCAGAGCAGCGCAACAGCGGCACTGCGTTTCTCCGCCTCACGCCGCACAGCGTTGCTGACGGAGTCCGCGACCGATGCCTCGAGATCCCTGGCGAAACTGCGTACACACGCTCGCAGCGCGTCAATGTCGGCCTGCTTGTCAGCGACGCTTAGCCTAAATTCCTTCACGCCCGGCACTTCGTTCAGGTCGGGCACAACAGGAATCAGAAACCTGTCGACGTCTGTGTTCATGCCAGAAGAGACCGCGTAACGGGTGACCTCACCGGTGCGCCTGGTGTCGATCCAGTCGACGGTTCCCAAGACGGCATGACCCTCCGTCGCGTCGGTGCCCGCGAGACTCTCCTCCTCAATCTGAAAAAGCTGATGCCGGAGGGCCGCGGCCGACTTTGTTTCCCGCAAGAAAGTCTTGAGCTGCGCACTGAGTTGGGCCTTCTCCCACGGGAATCGCGAGACGAGTTTGCGAGCCCGGCTGACGTTATCAATGACCGACCATGCGTCCAGCAGGATGCAGTGACGATAGGTCGCTGGCCAGATTTGACCTTCGCACTCCGCTTCCGGTCGCAATTCGTAATTGAGTGCCGTTTCGTGCAGGCGGGAGTAAGACAGTTCGACACCGTCCACGGCGTAAGCGAATGATGTCAGCAGCCGCCGAAAACTGACGGGCAGCAACTTGGGCATGCAGCGGAAGATCGAGCTGGCCGATGTCAGTTCCATTCGTTCCCCCGTGTCCGCACAGCGCTCATCCCGAGATACCCGTATGTCGCCGGAAGCTAATCGGACGCAGGGTTCGCCGCAGTCGGGACATCTCCCGATAGCCGCCAAGTGCCCTCTCATTATCCTGTTAACTCGACCCTCAACCTTAATCTCGTCCACCGTCCGGGACGTTGAACAGGAGGCGCGATGCCTGTCCTAGAAGCTGACGCCCCCCCAGTTCGAAATGCACCCGCGCAAAATGACCACGCCCGATTGCGAGCCTTGGTTGCAAAGGCGCAGACCCACCCCCCCGCAGTGACCGCAATCGCTCATCCTTGCGACAAAGCGTCACTGGAAAGTGCGGTCGAATCGGCAGCTCTCAATTTGATTCAGCCGATCCTCGTCGGACCCGAAAAGCGGATTCGGGAAGTCGCGGCGGAACATGGATATGACATCGGCGCGTTCGAAATCGTTCCTGCGGACTATAGCCAGGAAGCAGCAAGCACCGCCGTCCGTCTCGTGCGCGAAGGTCGCGCGGAAGCCCTGATGAAAGGCAGCCTGCACACGGACGAATTGATGGGCGCGGTAGTCAAGCGCGAAACGGGGCTGCGGACCAGCCGCCGGGTGAGCCACTGCTTCGTCATGGACGTGCCCGGCCACGATCAGCCACTGATCATCACGGACGCCGCGGTAAACATTGCGCCGACCCTGAAGGACAAGATCGACATTACACAAAATGCGATCGATCTGGCCAAGGCACTCGGCGTTACCGACGTACGGGTGGCGATCCTGAGTGCGATGGAAACCGTCAATCCGGACGTTCCATCGACTGTCGAAGCGGCGGCATTGTGCAAGATGGCCGACCGAGGTCAGATCAGCGGCGCGGTGCTCGACGGACCGCTTGCCCTCGACAATGCGATCAGTCTGGAAGCCGCTGCGATCAAGAAGATCGCGTCGCCCGTTGCCGGTCGTGCCAATGTTATCGTGGTGCCGGATCTCGAGGCAGGAAACATGCTTGCCAAGAGCCTGTCGTTCCTGGCCGGAGCGGACGCCGCGGGCATCGTCCTTGGGGCGCGTGTCCCAATCATTTTGACAAGCCGCGCCGATGCTCTCGTCGCTCGGATTGCATCCTGCGCAGTCGCTTTGCTCGTGGCGGCGGCCCGCCGCGGCAGTGCGACCTCCGCTATTGTCTGAGGCTCCCCGCACATGGAACGAATTGCAGTCTTCAACGCCGGATCATCCAGCATCAAATTCGCTATCTTCGACCAGGCTACGGAAGATGTTCTGTTCCGCGGTCAGGTGGAAAACATCGGCGTTGCGCCCAGGCTAGTGGTCGATGGGCCCGACGGGGAGCAGCTGCTGCAGCAGGAATGGCGCCCCTCCGAAATCGACCACAAATCCGCAACGGCGGTCATACTGAAAACATCGATCGGGCTGCTTGGCGGAAAAACGATTCATGCGGTGGGTCACCGCGTCGTCCACGGCGGCAGCCAATATTCCGCGCCGGTTGCAGTCGACCAGGACGTCATTGAATCGCTCGAGGAATTCGTGCCGCTGGCGCCACTGCATCAGCCGCACAACATCGCCCCGATCAGGGCGATCGCGGAAACTGCTCCTCATATTCAGCAGGTCGCGTGCTTCGACACCAGCTTCCACCAGGCACAGTCCAAGCTTTCATACATGTATGCAGTCCCGCGGGCTCTGACGGACTCAGGCGTTCGCCGGTACGGTTTTCATGGCCTGTCCTATGATTATGTAAGCGGGCGCCTGGCCGACGTTGCGCCAGAGCATTGCAATGGTCGCATCATCATCGCCCATCTCGGAAATGGGGCCAGCCTTTGCGCGATCCATAACCGACGCAGCGTTGCAACGACGATGGGCTTCACTGCGGTCGAAGGACTGATGATGGGCACCCGCTGCGGCGCCATCGATCCCGGCGTCATCCTTTATCTGTTGAACGACCGGCGAATGACCCCAAACGACATCGAAACACTTATATACAAGGAGTCCGGGCTGCTCGGCGTTTCCGGAATCACATCGGACATGCGCCTGCTACGGGCTTCTCGTGAGCCCGAAGCAGCCGAGGCCATTTCACTTTTCATTTATCGGATCGTGCGGGAGATTGGATCGCTGACAGCCGCCCTCGGCGGGCTTGATGGAATCGTCTTCACCGGCGGGATCGGTCAAAAAGATGCGAAGACCCGCCAGGAAGTCGCCGCCGGTTGCGCGTGGCTAGGCGCAGTTATCAACGACGAGGCGAATGCCGCTCATGCGAGCCGCATCGATGCGCGCTCCTCGAAGATCCCGATGTGGGTGGTTGCAACGGACGAGGAACGAGTGATCCTGCGCCAAACTGCGATGGTGGCGGGATGTCCCTCGCCGCTCCCGGCCGCGGCTTAGGCCTCGACCTTACTCAAGGCCCTCGGGTTGGCCCCGCCGACCCGCAAGCTGCCGGTTCACCATGTCCAGATAGGCGCGAAGCTCAGGAAGCTGCCTTCCGAATTCGGCACGCAGCCGCGGCGACAAGCGAGTGGACGAAAGCGCTTCGGAGGTGTCGGCGATGGCGACCATCAAACTGTCCCGATAGTCTGGAAGGTGGTTAGCCCAGAACATCCTCGCGTCACGTTCGGGGCCTCCCAAGATTCGGACGCCGTTTTCAAGGTCCGCCATGCTCAGCGGCCTGGAAGGTCGGTCGGCACACGGCCCCCGGGAAGGCGGGGTGCGGGCGCCGCTCTGATCAAGAAGCTTATGCGGCATCGTAGCTGAAACTAACCTCCGTCGAACCCGCGGCCCATTCTGGATTTCCCGGATGCTTCATGCCGATGACCCCCGTTTTCCTGGCCAGTCAGGGAGACGCGTCGTAAAGCGCCGCTCATGAGAATTGGCATTATCGGAGCTGGAGCCGTCGGTGGTTGGATCGGCGCTCGCCTCGCGCTTGCTGGGCACTCCGTCGGCATGATTGCCCGCGGCGCGACATTGAACGCGGTCCGCGATGACGGCCTGATCCTCACCGACTTGGGCGAGACTCTTGTCGCTCACCCGACGGCCACTTGTGAACCCCACGAGCTGGGACCGCAGGAACTGGTCATAGTTGCAGTGAAGGCGCCTGCGCTGTCCGCCGCTGTCGAACTGGCGCGTCCGCTCATCACCGCGCACACGATCGTCGTTCCCATGCTGAATGGTGTCCCCTGGTGGTTCCTGCCGGGGGAGCGGATCACGTCCGTAGATCCGATCGGAAGCATCGAGGCGGCGCTTCCGTTTGAGCAATTGATCGGCTGCGTCGTGCACGCCGCCTGCACTCGCATCACACCGAACAATGTGTCGGTGAACCACGGGCATCCGATGATCCTGGGAGAACCGGGCGGCGGTCTGTCCGAACGTGTTCGGACAATTGCCGATGTCTTGAGCGCGGCGTCCATTCCGCTCGATGTCACAACCGATATCCGCAAGGCGATCTGGTACAAGCTATGGGGCAATGCCACGGTCAACCCGATCTCCGCGCTAACACGCGTGAGCGTGGACCGAATCCTTCAACAGCCAGGCACCCGTGCCTTGTTGAGCGATGGGATGTCTGAGCTCGCACGGCTCGGGGAAGTGATCGGTTGTTCCGTTGAGCAAACGGTTGAGGACCGTATCAAGGTGTCCGAGCGCCTCGGCGTGTTCCGCACGTCGATGCACAACGACGTGGAGGCTGGACGTCCGATCGAGCTTGAAGCCCTGCTCGGGGCGCCGGTTGAAATTGCGCACCGGCACGGCGTTCCTGTGCCAACGTTGGAGCGGCTTTACGGCCTTACGCGGTTGATGGGGGAAAGCCTCGGGCTGCTTTAGACGGGCGGAGCGCCCGTTACCCGGCCGCTGCACTCCCCGAACCCGATCCTCACCGCGCCTACGGCTTCGCACCACGCGCGGAGCGTCAGCTCATCGCCGTCTTCGAGGAAGCTGCGCTTCTCACCATTGGGTAGACTCACCGGCTCCTTGCCGCCACGGCTGATCTCCAGCAGCGAGCCTAGCCCGTCGTCGTCCGGCATGGACAAGGTTCCCGTGCCGATCAGGTCCCCCGGCTGAAGATTGCAGCCGTTAGACGTGTGGTGGGTAATGATCTGCGCCACGCTCCAATACATGGCTGCCTCCGCACTACCGCGGGACAGGACGTGGGCCGGATCCCCTTGCTGCCGCATCGTCTCGGTCGAGATGCTCACTTCGAGCTGGATGCCGAGCCCACCGTGCAAACGGTCGGCCTCATCGTCGAGATAGGACAACGGCTGCGGATCCCCATCCGGCCGTAACGGCAGCGGTTTGCGGAAGGGGGCGAGCGCTTCCGCCGTCACCACCCAAGGCGACACGCTGGTCAGGAAGTTCTTCGCCAGGAACGGCCCAAGCGGCTGATACTCCCACGCCTGAAGGTCACGCGCCGACCAGTCGTTGAGCAGGCAGTAACCGCCGATATGCTCCGGCGCCTCGTCGATCGGCACCGGCTCGCCCAGGGCGCTGCCGCGGCCGATCCAAAGGCCAAGTTCCAGCTCGTAGTCCAGCCGCCGGCTCGGGCCATATTCCGGATACTCCGCATCCGGCGCCTTGCGCTGGCCGTTGGGGCGGACGACACATTCACCCGATGCCCGTACGGAGCTTGCCCGGCCGTGATACCCGATCGGCACATATTTGTAGTTCGGCAGGAGCGGATTGTCTGGACGAAACTGCTTCCCGACATTGGTCGCGTGGTGGATACCGACATAGAAGTCGGTGTAGTCGCCAACCAGGCACGGCAGGTACATGACGGCTTCCGACTGGCCCACGAGATGCTGCTCCACGGCGTCCCGAAACCGTTCTTCCGAAAGCATGTCCGAGAGGCGCCTGCGCAGCTCGGAATGCGCTTCCGGCCCCCGTGCAAGCCAGGCATTCAGGACCGGCTGTTCGAAATATTGCCGCCAGTCCTCGTCGAGGAGATCAGCGATGCCGGCAAGGTCCAGGATATAATCGCCGATCCCGACGCCGACCCGGCGCTGCTCACCGGCCGTCGAGAAGATACCGAGCGGGAGGTTCTGAACCGGGAAGTCCGATCTCGCTTCCGATCCACCAACCCAACTCTTGCGTGCCGGGTCATGCGTTTCATTGAGAATATTCATGGCAGCTTCGCCTTCGGAAAGCCGACCCAGGCGGCGTCATAGTCCGGCTGCGCGCGTTCCT
Source organism: Sphingomicrobium sp. (assembly GCA_045811225.1). Lineage (GTDB taxonomy): Bacteria > Pseudomonadota > Alphaproteobacteria > Sphingomonadales > Sphingomonadaceae > Sphingomicrobium. The sequence goes on from JBJMUK010000010.1 coordinate 12,556, forward strand.
GCGCGAAATGCGTTGGAGTGTAAGGCCAGCAGGTCTCCAGCATGAAGGCCATCGTGCCCTCGATCTTGGTCGGTTTAAGCTCTGCTTCGCTCGCCTTTTTCCAGCTGTCCATGTCGGGCCCGTGACCGCTCATCAGATTGTGCAGCGACAGACCGCCCGGCGAGAAGCCATCGGCCTTGGCGTCATACTCGCCGTGGATCAGCCCCATCGCCTCGCTCATGATGTTGCGGTGGAACCACGGGGGTCGGAATGTGTCTTCCGCGACCATCCAGCGTGGCGGGAAAATGACGAAATCTGCGTTGGCGCGCCCATGCACGTTGCTTGGGCTGGTCAGCACCGTGAAGATAGACGGGTCGGGATGGTCGAAGCTGATGCTGCCGATCGTGTTGAACCGTGCCAGTTCGTAGCGACACGGCGCATGATTGCCATGCCACGCGACGACGTCCAGCGGGGAGTGTGAGAGTTGGGTCGACCAGAGGTGGCCGAGGAATTTCTGAACCACCTCGACCGGCTCCTCCCGATCCTCGAACCATGCAGTCGGCGCTTCGAAATCGCGCGCATTCGCAAGCCCGTTCGACCCTATCGGGCCGAGATCGGGCAGTCGGAACGGCAGTCCGTAATTCTCGGCGACGTAGCCGCGGGCTTCTCCGCCCTTTAGCTGCACCCGAAACTTCAGTCCGCGAGGGATAAGGGCAATCCAGCCCGGTGCGACTTCGAGCCGGCCGAGTTCCGTCTGGATGTCCAGGGTGCCCTGCTGCGGAACGATCAGCAGCTCGCCGTCGGCATTTACGAAGAACCGGTCATCCATGCTCCTGGTGGCGCGGTAGACGTGCAGTGCGCACCCTTCGAGATCCTGCGGCAGGCGCGCATGGAGCATGGTTGCCATGCCCTCAAGGAAATCGGTGTCGTCCGGCAGGTCGGCGACCGGGTCCCAACGCAGACGATTTGGCGCTAGCGGCCCGCTGAGTGGCGGAGCGCCGAATAGTCGTCCGCCCTGCCACTGCTGGAATGGCGGATGCTCCGCTGTCGGATGCAGCCGGTAGAGCCAGCTGCGGCGGTTTTCATGTCTAGGAGCGGTGAAGGCGGTGCCGGACACTTGTTCGGCATAAAGACCGAAAGCGGGCCGTTGCGGGCTGTTGCGGCCCGCCGGCAATGCGCCCTGAACCGCTTCCGTTTCGAAATGACCGCCGAAGCCGGTCAGATATTGGATGGGTTGCATGCCCAAGCGTTAGAACTTGGACGCCGCAAGTTCAAACGGGCGCGGCTCCGTTAGAACCGCGCCCGCGATTGCACGGGGACTCGCCTCCCGCGCGCATTCAGGTGACGTTGACGTCGATCTTGTCGGGAACATTGACGTTGGTGGTCCGCGATCCAAACCCGAGTTGGTCCCGGAAGAGGAACAGCAATACGAGCACGGCGATGATCAGCAGCACAACGGCAAGTACGCCGCCGCCGCCACGATCTCCGCCCGTTTCCACGATGGTCGTGTGTTCGCGCTCAACCGTGTCGCGATCATTGTCAGCCATGAATTGTCTCCCTGCGGCAGCCTGTTGTGATTGCGAAACGAACGAACCGAGATTGATGCGGTTCCGAAAGGGCGATGGGCGGCCTATGGACTGTCTCATGTTTCGCACCCTGCTTCTGATGGCCCTTCTGCTCGCGGGCTGCGAGAGCCCTCCCACCGACGACCGGCAGGAGAATGCAACAGTCGAAGTTGAAGCCGATCGCGCGCCTCCGCCGTTGCAAGCTCAACCGTCCACGCCGCCGGCGCCCGGCACGGGCGGCGGTTTGCCCGACGATCGAACGCCGCTGGCAGAGGGGACGCTCGACCTGAAGGGACCGGAAGGCGCCGGACAGGTGGTCCAGCAATTCGCCGCCTTGATGGAGCAACGTCGCTTCGGCGAGGCGCGCAAGCTATGGGGCAGCGGCGGCGTCACGGCTGACTCGCAGCAGTTGCTGAAATTGCTGGAAGGCTATCGCGAATTGCATGCCCAAGTCGGCAAGCCCTCGGACATGGAAGGTGCCGCAGGGTCCCTCTACGTCACCGTTCCGATGGTGCTCTATGGCCGAGATTCGGAAGGCGGGGATTTCGACATGAAAGCCAGTGCTACCCTGCGCCGGGTCAACGACGTGCCTGGATCGACCCCGGAGCAGAGGATCTGGCACCTAACCAACATCGCCAGGGCGTGATCAGAGGTCGTTGATCATCTGTCCGATCTGCGCGGCGTCCTTTTCGCTGATCGGATCGCCCGTCACATCAGTGGAATGGGCGGTTTCATTGCTCTCCGGAATATCCGGTGCGGCCACGTCATAGGCAATCCAAAGAATGCCGGCCGACCAAAGCAGGGCGAACCACCGGCTGCGGAAGATCGTGCTGTTGCGCATCGGGATCATGCGCGAAAGGTAGTCGATTCGACTTAAGAGGGTGTTAGCTCCCGGAAGCAGTAGCAATCGCGCACATGGGCGTTGAAGTAACGTCCCTTGGAGAAGGCCGCCCGCATCGCATCGACCGCCTCAGCGGGCACGTCGAGATAGACGTACCGGCGGCCGGTCACGAAGTGGATGATGAGCTCGCGCGTTCCGGGCCGGTAGTCATAGTCGCGGATTACGGTCGAAGGCATGCCACATCAACGTAATAGCCCCGGTTTCGGTCCGGCCGGCTTCACCCCGCATCCGGGGCGGGCAGCTTCGTCCGGCTCCCGCCGCTGCTGAGTGCGCCGATCATTCCACCAAGAGCAAGCAGTACGCCGGTGATCGTCAGCGTCGTCCAGCGGTAGTCCTCCAGCCAGGTCGAGAAGCTCATGGCGATCAAAGGAACCATCACGCTCGAATAAGCGGCTTTTGCAGGGCCGATCCTTCGCACCACCGGGAAGTAGAGGCTGAACGCGAGCGCCGATGCAGCAAGGGCCAGATAGAGCAGGCCGAGCACGTAACCGATCCGCTGTTCGAAGACGGGTGGACCTGCGACGACGAAGGCGATGATCGCATCGAAAATGGCCCCGAACGCCATTGACCAGGCAAGCAGCGCAAAGAGGTTGTGTTTCCGCACCCACTCGCGTGCCTGGAACACGTTGGCGAAGGACGCGCCCATGATACCAATGAAGGTGAAGCCGATCCCCGCCCCAATGGCACCAAGGTCCGAAGGATGCTCCTGCAATTCGTGAACGAAGAGAAGCAGCACGCCGGCGATCGAGGGGATGGACCATAGGAGGAAGCGGGTGTTCGGCCGGTGCCCCAGCATTGCCCAGGCAAGCAGCGTATTCGGGATCAGCAGAAGCGCAAAAACGGTGGCGACCAACCCTGAGGGAATGAACCGCTCGGCCATGTAGACGCCGTTAAAGTTGACGACGAACTGACTGATTCCGATCCCTAGCGCGGCCGTCAGCCCGCCCGGCGCGAGCGCCAGCCGCTCCCCCCGCAATACCGTCAGCAACGCCATTGCGACTGCCGCGATCGCGAACCGATAAGTTACCGACCATTGTGCGGGGACCACCGCAAGCTGGTCGCGAATGACGATCCAGGTCGACCCCCAAATCCCCGTGAACACGAAGAAGGGGATGATGACGGTGAAAAGGTTGGAGCGCGGATGCCCCGTCACAGCGCTGCGATTGCTGCGGCGAGTTTCGCGACCGCACTCTCATCCTGGTCCCAGCTCGTGACCAGCCGAATCTCGCCGGGGGCCCAGTCATAGAAGTCGAAACCCTGCGCTCGAAGGCTCGCCGCCTCGTCCGGCGTCATGCGCAGAAAGATCTCGTTGGCTTCGACCGGGTAGACCAGGCGCTGTGGCGCGGCCGTCGCCAGCCTTTGCGCGGCAGCATTGGCCGACCGACCATTTTCCAGCCACAGGCCCTGATGGAGCATCGCCAGGAGCTGCGCGGCGAGGAAGCGGCCTTTGGAAAGCAGATGACCCGCGCGCTTACGGCGAACCAGCGCTTCATCGGCAAGTCCGGGAACGAAAAAGACCAGCGCCTCAGCGCTGAGCCCGCCATTCTTTACGAAGCCGAAGCTTAACGCGTCGGCCCCTGCGCGCCACGTCAGGTCCGCAGGCGACTCACCCGTGGACGCCACGGCGTTGGCGAAGCGCGCGCCGTCCACGTGGAAGCCGAGGCCCAGCCGTTTCGCACTCTCACCCAAGGCGGCAACTTCGCTGGAGCTGTAAGCGAGCCCGTACTCCGTGGCGTTGGTGATGGAGAGCGCCCGGGGCTGCGCCTGGTGCACATCCTTGCGGATGCGCGCGTGCGCAGCTTCCACCGTCGCTGGGTCCACTTTGGCCCCCCTTCCCTCCAACAGCATGAGCTTCGCGCCGTGGGTGAAGAAGCCCGGCGCACCCGCCTCGTCGTTTTCGATATGGGCGTCGCGATGGCACAGGATAGCGCCGTGGCCGGGACAAAGAGTCGCGAGCGCGAGGCAGTTGGCAGCAGTGCCGGTCGTGACCCACAAGGCACGGACCTGTGTCTCGAACAGGTCCGAGAAAGCAGCATCCAGCTTCTGGCTCCAGGCGTCACCGTCATAGGCCGTATCAACACGGTTCGCGGCCGCGACCGCGTCGATCACCGCAGGGTGCGCCGTCGCGGCATTGTCAGAGAAGAAGCGCATTTCACGCCTTCCCAAGCTGATCGGCGGTGCCAAGGCAAGCCAAAGATCGTTAAGGGCAACGAGCAAGCTAATGGAGTCGGGCGTGGATCCAGCGACTGGTCATTCATTCGACACTGCCGCCATCATGGGTGGTCTCTACGGCGACGGCATCATCGGACTGAAGGGGGCCTTTGCCCCCGAATGGGCCGATCAGGTCCGCGAGGACATCCTGGCCTTGTTCGAGGAAGCCAAGGCCGTCGAAGGCGGCGCGCTGCCCCGCGGACCCGAGCGCTGGTATGTCGAAGTCCAGCCGGAGCGGATTCGCGGCTTCGTCGACATCGCAACCCACCCGTGGTTCGTGGCGGTGTGTGAAGCAGTGCTCGGGCCCGACTACAAGATCGTGGAGATCGGCTTTGACATTCCGTTCCCGGGCGCGGCCGATCAGCCTTGGCATCGCGACTTCCCGGCGCCCGAGGCCACGCTGAAGGGCCGGCGGCTGAATTCCTTGGCCTTCAACCTCACCACCGTGGACACGCGGCAGGAGCATGGGCCGTTCGAAGTCGCGCCTGGGACCCAATGGGACGACATTGCTCCTTGCAAGGCCGACATGTTTCCCCCTCGTGAGTCATGGGGTCGCTACATCGCGCGTGCGGTGCAGAAGCTGCCCCAGCGCGGCGACATTTCCGCCCGCTCGGCACTGACTATCCATCGCGGGACTGCCAACCTGTCGAACGAGGCGCGGCCGGTCCTGGTCGTTGGTGTCGACGCGCCGGACGCCACGAACGCGAACCATCACGACTTGCAAGTGACACGTGCCTACATCGACAGCGTCCCGACGCGAGTCCGCGACCATCTGACCTATCGGGTGGCCGACGAGTTGCAGCCCGTGCTCCAGCACCATGTAATCGAGGGATTGCTCCAACCCGATTACTGAGGGTTCGGATCGACGATGGTGCTGCCGGTGAGGATTGAACTCACGACCTCAGCCTTACCAAGGATGCGCTCTACCACTGAGCTACGGCAGCACTGTCGAGGAAGTGGCGCGCCTATGACGGGGCGGGCGTCCTCATGTCAACCCGCTTGCCGAGGGAGCAGCGCATGCGCAAGATAGGCCATGGCGGAAAAACAGGACAAAGCCGCGCGCCTCGCCGCTGCGCTGCGAGAAAATCTGAAGCGCCGGAAGGCCCAGGCGCGGGCAACGCCGGACAATGGAACGCCTGCCCCGCAGTCCCGCAATGACAACTGAAACCGAGCTTGCGTCTTCGCAGGCCAGCTACACTGCTGGCATGAACATGCTCAGGGCAAGCCGCTCCATGCGGGAGTGGACGGAAGCAACCCGCCTGATCGAGGACGCTTCGGCAGCCGGCATCGCAGAAGCAAGCGAACGCTGCGCGATCTTCCACTGCATGGGCGTTGCGCGGCCGGTCAATTGGGAACGTGCGTTCGACTTGCTCACCCTTTCCGCTGAGCAGGGCTCATCCCGAGCGGGTCGGCAGCTGGCGATGCTGGCGGAGCGGAGTGGCGCCAGGCAGGCCGAACCTGACAATTGGGCCGCGTTCCGCTCGGCCCTCTCTCTTGAGAGAATCCTGAGCGCTCCGCCCGTCCAACTCGTCTCGGTCTGCCCGCGTATCGGCGTGGTGGAAGGATTTGCCACTCCCGAGGAGTGCAGTTGGCTGATTGAGTCCGCGCAGGGAAACCTTCTTCCGGCCACAATCTATGACTCGGGAAACGCCTCCCTCCGTCCGGACGGGCAGCGAACTAACCGAACCGCGGAGTGTAACCCCCTTACCGTCGGCATCATTGCGGAGGTTATCCGCGCACGGCTGTCTCGCTGTATTGGACTGGCGCTTGCGAACTACGAATTGTCGCAGGTGCTTCATTACTCGGTGGGGCAGGAATTCAAGCCGCACCACGATTATTTCGATCCCGCAAAAGAGGGTTTCCAGAAGGAAATCTCGACCCGGGGTCAGCGGGTCGCGACGCAGCTGATCTACCTGAACGAGGAATATGAGGGCGGTGTGACCCAGTTTCCGTCGATCGGCATCGACTATCGCGGAAAGACGGGCGACGCGTTGATGTTCTTCAACATCAACGAATCCGGCGATCCGGAGCCGCTCACACTTCACACCGGCCTTCCGCCGACGAGCGGCGAGAAGTGGATATTCTCACAATGGATACGGGACCGGAGACCGGCGCAGGCTCCGCAACCCTGACGGCCTAAACCTCAATTGGAGCGCAGGCCTTGGTGAGCCACAGTAGATCATCGCCCTGCAGACGCGTTCCGATGTTTGCCAAAACATGGGCGTGATAGCAGTTGAGCCAGGCGAGCTCCTCGAAGCTGAGCATCTCCGCCATGATCAGGCGCCGGTCGATCGGTGCGAAGGTCAGCGTTTCGAACCCGAGCATCGGCTTCTCCGCACCCTCCACCTCGCGCTGCACGACGAGAACCAGATTTTCAATCCGGATCCCGTACTCGCCGCTCTTATAATAGCCCGGCTCGTTCGAGAGGATCATGCCCGGCTGCAGCGGCTCGTCGCCCCCTGACTGCGAACTTCCCACCGGTGAAATGCGCTGCGGCCCCTCATGTACCGACAGGAAGCTACCAACGCCGTGGCCGGTCCCGTGGGCATAATCGAGCCCAGCTTCCCACACGGGCCGGCGAGCGAAGCTGTCGAGTTGGCTACCGCGGACGCCCTTCGGGAAGACGGCGGTCGCAACGGCGATGTGGCCCTTGAGCACCCGGGTGAAACGGTCCCGCATTTCCTCGGTGGGCTGCCCAATGGGGACGGTGCGCGTAATATCGGTGGTGCCGCCGAGATACTGCCCGCCCGAGTCGATCAGGTACAGGCTGCCCGGCGTAAGCTTGCGGTTCGTCGCTTCGCTGGCCCGGTAGTGGACGATCGCGCCGTTTGGGCCGCAGCCGGAGATGCTGTCGAACGACAGGTCACGCAGGTCAGGGTTTTCCCGTCGCAACGCTTCCAACCGATCGGACGCGGTCAGTTCATCCAATTCGCCACGCGGCGCTTCATCATCGACCCACTTGAGGAAGCGAGCGATGGCCGCACCATCCTTCGCCTGCGCATCGCGGTGCCCGGCGATCTCGGCCCTATTCTTGATCGCCTTGGGGAGGACTGTTGGGTCGCGCAGTGGAAGGATCTTGGCGCCGGCCTTATCCAGCGCCTCGAAGATGGCTGCGACTGCGCGCTCCGGATCGACGGCAACCGTCTTTCCACCGAGTTCGCTCAATGCTGCCTCGAACGCCATGCGTTCGTGGATGCGGACGCCATTGCCGAGATGCTGGCGGACTTCAGCGTCGATCTTCTCACCGGCGACGAACAGATCGGCAGTCCCGTCGGAATGGACCAGCGCATAAGCGAGCGCCACCGGCGTGCGTGCGACATCGGCGCCGCGCACATTGAAGGCCCAGGCGATTGAATCCAGTGCCGACAGCACCGCCGCGTCAGCACCCTTGCTGGCCAGCCAGTCGGCTATCTCGGTGCGCTTTTCGGCGGAGCTCTTTCCGGCATAGCTGTCCCCGTGCACGACCAGGCGCGCCTTCGATGCCTCGGGACGGTCCGTCCACACCGCGTCGATAGGATTCCGCTTCGCGGGCACGAGCGTCGCCCCGCGGCTGGCCAACGCATCCGACGCCCTTTTCACCCAGTCTCGACTGTGCAGCCATGGGTCGTAGCCAATGCGCCCGCCCTGCGGCGCATGATCCTTGAGCCAGTCGGATATGCTGGTTTCGGGGACCGACTGGTAGCTCCAATCGTCGGCGCTCACCTGTTGCCGCACTTGCAGAGTGTAACGTCCGTCGACGAAGATCGCGGCTTCCTGTGGCAGCACGACGGCCGAACCGGCGGAACCTTCAAAGCCGGTCAGCCACGCAAGGCGCTGCGCGTACGTGCCGACATATTCGCTCATATGCTCGTCGGTCAGTGGGACGACAAAGCCGTCGAGACGGTCGGCCTTCAGCTGTTCGCGAAGTGCCGCGAGGCGGTCTGCATAAGTGGACATGGATGCGAGTTTAGGCTTCGCGGCCAAGCGCAACAAGAGGCGGCCCGGTCAGGCCGCGGCGGGGTCCAGGTCCAAGTCCCGGCTCCGGGCATCCAGTTCCGCGTCGGGCTGCATCGCGTCGTGCACGACCGCTAGGAATGCGATCCACAGCACGATCATGCCCAACGCCAGATGAGTCGCGTTCGCAGCCACCGCAGCAAACAGGGGCAGGAGGATTGCGGCGGCGAGTGCAAACCGGGCCGACTGCGACGCGCGAGGCCAATGCCAGGCAGCGGCAAGTGCGACCATGACGCAATCATAGTCGCTGACGTAAATCGCGCTTGCGAGAAGGCCGAGCACCAGCACAGCCGCGGAGGTCGGCTCCGGACCGTGGCGCCGCCATATCCTCGCTACGAGGGCGGCCGCGATGCAGCTGGCGATGGCCTGCGCACCGTAAGCGATGGCCGCAGTCGAGCCCGCATGACGGACAAACACGAAGACGGACAGCATCCGGTGCCATGTTCCGGACCCATGCTCGAGGATCACGCGAGTCAGCATCTGCGCCCGTTCCGCATAGGCCAACCAAGCGGCGGGGCCGTAAACTGCGACGGATAGAAGCAGAAGCGCGACTGCGGTGACGATGAAGCCAAGCAAGGCGCGCCGTTCACCCCCTGCAAGCAATGCTATCGGGATGAGCCAGCCGAGCTGCGGCTTGATCACGAAGACGGCGAAGATCGCACCGGCCAGAATCGGGCGGCTCGAGAGCAGGATGAGCCCCCAGCCGATGGCCGCAGCAAGCCAGCAGCCATTCTGGCCGCCCGTCGCGTTGATGAAGACGGCCGGCGTAGCGAGCGACAGGAGCAGCCAGTGATGCGGCGCGATGCGGCGGATCGCCGCCGCGAACAAAGCCCATCCCCCGACCTGCCAGAACGCCAGCGCGACAGGATATGGCAGGGCCGCAAGGGGGGCAGTTAGCAGCCAAGTCACCGGCGGGTAACTGTAATGGTAGAGGCCGATCACCCCGCCAACCACGGCGTTTTCGAACCTATGGAAACCCTGCAAGTCGTAGATCAACGGCCAGTTGCCGGTCGCGCTGAGATGAGCGGCCGACCAGAAGTTGAGGAAGTCCTCGCCGAGTGGAGCACCGGCGCCGTCGGTCCAGTCTACCTGCAGCTGACGCGCGACGTGGAACGTGAACAGCAAAGCCGCGATGACACACCAGACCCGGGCGACCGCGATCAGCCGATCCGAGTTGAAACACCAACTGCCAAACGCGGCGCTTCGCCCCATCAAGCCGGGATAGCGATCAATTTCCTGCCGGGGAACCCATGGTCTGGTCGCCGCCGGTCACAGAACCGCCTGAGGCGATTTGCTGTTGCACCGCCTGGTTCAACTGCGCCGACGTGGTCGTCGCCGTGCAGCTGGCCTGCCCGCTGGCAATGGAGGCCGCAAGTGCGCTTACAGAAACCCCGCAAACGCTGGCCGCGACATCGATTGGCACCTGAGCAGTGACCGGGATGTTGTTGCGATTGACGTTCAGTTCGACCGACAGATTGTTGAGGACGTTCTGAAGGTTCACGTTGACGAGCGTGGGTACGCTGGAGCTCGAACCACCACCGCTGGTCCCGCCGCTCGATCCCCCTGAATTGTCGGGGCTGGTCGCGGGCGCGGTGTCCCCGGCTGCCACCGGGGCGCTCGACTGTGACTTGCAGCCGGCCATCGCGAGAGCGGATGCCGCCACAAGGGTCGTGGTCTTCCAGGAGCGGAATGTCATGTTCGTCCTTCCAGTGCAGAGTGGCGCTTACTGCGCGGTCGTGGCGCCCGCGGTTGTCGTTGGTGCGGGTAATGGCTCCGAAACCTGGGGCTTGGTTGTGGTCGTGCTCGTGGTGGCTGGCGTCGCGCCGTTGCTCTGGGCGCCGCCGCCGACATTGCCGTCCGCCGCCAGCTGTTGCTGCACTGCCTGCGTCAGTTCAGGCGACGTGGTATTCGCGGAGCAGCCCTGGCTGGAGCCGCCGCCGGCACCGATCGACAAGATGTTGATCGATACGCCGCAAACGTTCGCGGCGACGTTGATCGGGATCTGCGCATTGATCGGGATGTTCGCCTTGTCGATCTTCAGGTCGAGAGCGAGATCATTCAGGACGTTGGAGAGATTGACGTTGACCAGCGACGTGGCGACGCCCCCCACGCCTTCTGCCAGTGACGAACCGGCGCTCTTGATGCCGTCGGTTGTGGATGCGGTCTTGCAGGCCGAAGTCAGGAGAACAGCGCACAACACAGGTGCGAAGAAACGCTTACGCATACGAAACCACCTACAGTTCAGGCCATCCAACGCGTTCGTCGCACGTTGGTTGCTGGGCGATGAATCTCGCATTCGAGGGCGGCCTAGAGCCTTCTCGGTGCCTTTCTGCTTCCCGTCGGAAGCGGTCGCGCTAAGGAGCGAATATGACCAAGCCTAGCGATCTTCCGGCGCCCAGAGCCGAACAGAAGCCATTCTCGTACGAGCGCCACGGAGTCACGATTGAAGACCCGTGGCATTGGCTGCGGGATCCGAATTACCCACAAGTCGGTGACGAGGAGGTGCTTGGCTATCTCCGGGCAGAGAACGCCTATTTCGAGGCGGCCATGGAACCGCACCGCGACTTACTCGACAGCCTCTTTGAAGAGATGAAGGGACGGATCAAGGAGGACGACAGCTCCGTCCCGATGCGCGATGGCGACTATCTTTACTGGTGGGCCTTCAAGCCGGGATCGCAATACCGGACCTGGTTCCGGAAGCTGGTGGCTGGCGGCCCCGACGAGGTACTGTTTGACGAGCCCGCGGAGGCCGAAGGAAAGGAGTATTTCCGGCTGGGAGCAATGGAAGTCAGCCCCGATGGGAAGCTGATGGCCAGCCTGGTCGACGACAATGGGTCCGAGCGCTTTACCCTGCGCATTCGCGACATCGAGGCCGGACGGGATATCGAGACGGTCACCGAGGTTGCGATCGGAAGCCCAGTGTGGACCAGCGATAGCAAGGGCGTGGTCTTCACCGAAGTGAACGATCAATGGCGCAGTTATCGCGCCCGTTACCACCGGCTCGGCGACGATCCTGCCCGAGACATCACGTTGTACGAAGAAACGGAGGAGCTGGGCTTTTCCGTGGGCGTCGGCCTGTCACAGGACCGCAGCACAATCTTCGTCTCGACTGGCGACAATGCGACCAGCGAAGTTCGGTTCGTGACCGCAGCCGACCCCGCCCAGCCGCTAACGATGATTTCACCGCGCAAGGAGAAGCGCGAATATCATGTCGACGCGGCGCACGGGAAACTGTGGATTGTCACCAATGACGATCACGTCAATTTCCGCCTGGCCGAAGCCGACCCCGCGCGCGCGGATCAGTGGACGACGGTCATCCCCGGGTCCGATCGCGTCTACCTGCGGGGCGTGAGCTCTCACCGCGACCACCTTGCGATTAGTGCCCGGGTGGACGGGCTCGATCAGCTGATCCTGCGGTCCTATGAGGGGGAGGAGACCCGCATTCCCTTCCAGGAAGCGAGCTACACAGCCGGTTTCGCAGGCAATCCGGAATTCGCGCCGGACGCATACCGCCTCGCCTACAGTTCGATGGTCACGCCATTGACCGTCTACGACTATCATCCCTCCGATCGGCGGCTGGAAGTGCTGAAGGTACAGGAGATTCCGTCGGGCTATGACGGTTCGTTGTACGCGACGGAGCGGCTCATGGTGCCGGCACGGGATGGCAAGCAGATCCCGGTGTCGGTGGTCTACAAGAATGGCTTCGAGAAGGACGGTGCCGGCAAGCTGTTCCTTTATGCTTATGGGGCCTACGGGCATGCTATTCCGCCCGCTTTCAACAGCAACCGGATTAGCTTGCTAGATCGCGGCTGGGCCTGCGCCATCGCCCACATCCGCGGAGGCGATGACCTTGGCCATGACTGGTTCCTACAGGGGAAGCTCGACAAGCGAACGAACACGTTCAACGACTTTGTTGATACTGCGAAGGGCCTGATTGCCCAGGGTTTCACCGGCGCTGGGCACATTGCAATCAACGGTGGGTCGGCCGGGGGTGAGCTGATGGGCGCCGTGGCCAACAGCGACCCTGACCTATGGGGAGCGATCGTTGCAGACGTGCCCTTCGTCGATGTGCTGAACACGATGCTCGACGACACACTCCCGCTGACCCCCGGCGAGTGGCCGGAGTGGGGCAACCCCATCACCGACAAGGCAGCGTTCGATTACATCCGCAGCTACTCGCCGTACGACCAAGTCAAGCGACAGTCCTATCCGCCCATGCTCATCACCGGTGGCCTCAACGACCCCCGCGTGACTTATTGGGAACCCGCGAAGTGGGCGGCCAAACTCCGCGAGATGAAGACCGACGACAATCTGCTGCTGCTGAAGATCAACATGGGCGCGGGCCACGGCGGCAAATCCGGGCGGTGGGAGCGGCTGCACGAGGTAGCAGAGACCTATGCCTTCATGCTGACGCAGGTCGACTGATGGCAGAGCGACCCGTGTTCGAGATGGCCTTGACGGCCTTGCCGGGTCACATCGACATCCTTGGCCACGTCAACAATGCCGTGTGGATCCAGTGGATGGAACGGGTTGCCACCAGCCATTGGGAAACGATGGCCAGCCCGGAACATCAGGAGGCCTATTACTGGGTCGTCGTGCGGCACGAGGTCGATTACCTCCGCGCAGCGCATGAAGGAGACCGCATCACGGCGCGAACCTGGGTCGGCGATGCGCCGCAGGGAGCGAAGTTCGCCCGGCACATGGAATTCCTCGGCAATGACGGCCGGCCTTGTGTGCGAGCGCTGACCCAATGGGCGATCATCGACAAGGCAGCGGGTCGGCCGATCCGGGTGCCACCCGAAGTGGTGGCGCCATTCATGGGGGAGGATTAAGGATCCACGGATGAGCCGTCCGATCCTCTATGATTATTTCCGCTCTTCCGCCGCCTACCGTGTGCGGATCGCGCTCAACATCAAAGGCGTGGATTACGAGAGCCGACAGATCAGCCTCGTCGAGGGCGCGCAGAAGGAAGAGGCCTATCGCACGGTGAACCCGCAAGGCCTGGTCCCCGCGTTGGAGATCGACGGCGGGCTGATCACCCAAAGCGTGGCAATCATCGACTATCTCGACGTACGCTTCCCGCAGCCGCCATTAATGCCCGTGGGGGAAGGCGATCGGGCGCACGTGCTCGCAATGGCGCTGGCGATCGCCTGCGACATTCATCCGCTCAACAACCTTCGGGTCTTGAAATATCTCGCTGGGCCGCTGGAGACTGCGGAGCCTCAACGCAATGATTGGTACGCGCACTGGGTAAGCGAGGGCTTCGCCGCGCTCGAGGAGATGGCCGCCCCGCGTGCAGGCGCGTTCCTGTTCGGCGACACTCCGACCACGGCCGACATCATGCTGGTCCCCCAGATGTTCAACGCACGCCGGTTCAACGTCCCTGTCGACCCTTATCCTACGCTGCTGCGGGCAGATGCGAACGCCACGGCGTTGCCGGCGTTCGCGCGGGCGCACCCCGATCAGCAGGAGGCAACGCAATGAATCGCGTTGAAGGAATCAATCGCGGTCTGGGAAATGCGCAAGCGCTGGATCGGATCGAAGTCCCGAGCCTGCAGGGTCAAGTCAGCGAAGAGGAATGGACACTGCGCGTGGACCTTGCCGCAGCCTACCGGCTGGTCGCGCACTTCGGTTGGGACGACCTCATCTTCACGCATCTGTCGGCCCGTCTCCCGGGGCCGGAGCACCATTTTCTGCTCAACCCGTTCAATCTGATGTTTGAGGAAGTGACCGCGTCTAGCCTGGTCAAGGTGGACGCAAGCGGCGCGCCGGTGCAGCCGACGCCCTTCGTCACCAATCCTGCGGGTTTCGTGATCCATTCCGCCGTGCACATGGCCCGGCCGGATGCCCAGGCCGTGATGCACCTTCACACGCCTGCGGGACAGGCGGTCTCCGCACACTCCCAAGGGTTGCTCCCACTGACGCAAACCGCGATGTTGGTCGGCGGGGACCTGGCCTTTCACGACTATGAAGGCGTGGCGGTGCACGAGGGTGAACGTGAACGGCTGATTGCCAATCTGGGCACGAGGCGTGCATTAATCCTGCGCAACCACGGGACACTCGCAGTTGGTCGAACCGTCGCGGAATGCTTCCTGACACTCTACTTCCTCGAACGGGCGTGCGAAGCGCAGATCATGGCGCTGTCGGCCGGCGCAGATCTCAATCACCCCCCGCAGGGTTCACCCGAGATCACTGCACAGCAGGGCATGGCCGGACTGGAGATTGCCGCGAACCGGCTGGCGTGGCCCGCGCTAAAGCGGAAGGCCTACCGGCTGGATCCAGGGTTTTCGACCTAGCTTTTGATCGAAGCAGCCAAGGACCGCGCGTTGTCCTGCAGCTTTGGGACTTGCTCCTGCAAAACCCGCTTCATGATCTGCGCGTCTTCCCACGCGATGGCATGAACTCGAACAGTGGCATCCCCAGTCGGACGATGCGCGAATGTGAGTAACCAGTTTCGGTTGCGCCCCTGCCACAGCGAAAGAACGCCATGGGTTAGGTGCGCCCGCCAATCGAACCAGAGGGCGAGATGGTTCAATGTCGAGGTGATCGCCGCGCCTTTCGAGGCGAATGGACCTTTGGTACCGGTAAGGTCCCGAACATGCTTGAATGCAGCTCCAACCGGCTGACCAGTCTTGACCTGCTTGCGGATTTTCGGATGGGCGTGAAGCTCTTGCAGCAGACCTTCGATGATCTGTTCCAACTCAGCAAAGAGCTGAATGCATTGTCCCCGCCACGTTTCGGCCGTGCCGCCCATCGACGCGAAGTCATTGGGGACATGAGCTGGCGCGTTGAAGGGGGCGTTCATGCTCGCTGCATGACACCGCCAATCCTAACGTCGGCCTAAGAATAATGGTCGGGGAGAGAGGATTCGAACCTCCGGCCCCTGCCTCCCGAAGACAGTGCTCTACCAGGCTGAGCTACTCCCCGACCGGGACCGGCCAAAGAGGCCGGTGCAGGAGCGCGGGCTTCCTAGCCACGTGGGCAGCGAAGCGCAAGCGGCGGTGGCTAGCGGCCGAGCGCTTCCAGCCACTGATCGACCCGCACCATCTTCTCGCGCGGCGCCCCTTCGCGGGCGGCGCGGGTCTCGGCCTCCTCGATCCGGCGCCAATCGCTGAAATCCGTGGGCTGTATGCCGCGTGTGCCCAAGAGCGCCCGGAGCCCCTCGCTGCCCGCCTTGCCGCAGTCTCCATCGGCAGGAAACAATCCGGCGACTTGCTCCGCGACTTCGTAGCCGTCGGGCCGGTTGGTGCCGATCGTGCCGCTCGGCCCACGTCGCGCCCAGCCGACGCAGTAGAGGCCGTCGCCGATGCGGCCCCCGTCATTCGCGAAGCGCCCTGCCCGCTCATCGTACGGCACGCCAGCAATGGGCGGGGTCGCGTAACCGATGCAGCTGATGATCAGCGAAGCGGGCACCTCGTAAGTCTCACCAGTCCCTTGGGCGGAATCGCTTTCGTCCAGTCTGGTCCGTTCGACAATCAGCCGCTCGGCGCGGGCATCGCCCTCGATCGCGAGCGGCTTGGCGAAGAAGTCGAAGACGATCCGCTTGCGCTTGTTGCCGGGAAGGGTCGCGAAGTCGCGGAGGTGGGCCACGGATTTGCGCTGCCCCGGTTCGAGCTCCTCGTCTGCCTCGACGGACGGGAAATCGGAAGGGTCGACGACGGGGACCGCCGCTTCGAGGTGCCCGAGTTCGCCCAGTTCCTTCGGAGTCATGGCGATCTGGTGCGGCCCTCGACGCCCGAGGATGGTGATGAGAGTGATGTCGGACGCTTCCAGCGCAGCCAGCGCATGGTTCACGATGTCCGATCCGGCGAACTCGCCACGTGTCTTGGACAGGATACGAGCGACGTCTAGTGCGACATTGCCATTGCCGATGATCGCAGCCCCTTCGCAATCAAACGCGGGGTTGAGCTCGGCAAATTCGGGGTGGCCGTTGTACCAGCCGACGAACGCCGCCGATCCCACCACCCCCGGCAGGTCCTCACCGGGAATGCCGAGCTTCCGGTCATTGGGCGCGCCGGTCGCGAGGACTACGGCATCGTAGAGGGACAGCAGTTCGTCGATACTGATGTCACGGCCGACCGTAACGTTGCCGATGAAGCTCGCGCCGCCCGCCTCCGCAACCTTGTCGTAGCGTTTGGAGACAGCCTTGATGGACTGGTGGTCGGGGGCGACGCCGAAGCGGATCAGGCCATAGGGGACCGGATACCGCTCGATAATGTCAACACGGGCCGCCTCGCCATACGCTTTTTGCAACGCTTCGGCCGTGTAGAACCCCGCCGGTCCGGACCCGACAATCGCGAAGTGACGCATGCGGCTCTCCCTGTTGGTCTCGCGATGCTAGAACGAACCGCGCCAAAGGGAAGGGTCAGCGCTTGCTGTGATCCTCCAGAAGCACGTCAGCCCCCTTGTTGCGCAGCATCGCCTCGATGGGCTTGGCGAACATTGCGAGTAGGGGCGGCAACAGGATCTGGCAGCGAACGAGCGCGTCCTGCACGTCGATCTTCGCTTCAACCGACTGCCCCATTGCGGTGATGTTCAGCGTAAGCTCGTCGCCTGCCCAGCTGCTGTTGGCTTGAGCGCCGCCGGGGATATGGTCGGTCAGCTTGTGGACATTGCCAGCGATACGTCGCCGCGCTTCCTCTCGGCCAAGCTGATGTGGGAGATCGACCGAGATGGAATGGTTCATACCTGCGACAGTGGGTAGCCGTTCAGTGCTTTTCAAGCTGAAGTGGAGCATTATGCTGCGCATATGATCCACAGCCTTCCTGCCTTGCTTGTCTTTGCCGCTGTGGCGCCCGCCAGTGCGCAGGTCGCCGCGCCGCCCACGCCTGTTCCGCAGATGATGTCGCCGGCGCCGCAAGCTCCAGTGCTGACGATAGCTGTTGCGCAACAAGTCTGGAACCCGGCCGCCTCTTACGTGACCGTCGGACAAGACGAACCTGGGTACCGCAATTGGTACATGGCCTCTGCCCGCCACGCCGCGTTGGTCACCAGCTTCAACCAATATCTGACGACTTGGGGTGTCGGCGGCATTGTTCCGACGTGGCAGCTGTTGCGCACGGCCAGTCAGTGGCAACGTTGCGGGGGCCAGCCATTCGAGGTGCCGCCCACGAGCGAATGGCCACATGTTGTGCAGACCCTTCGCTACATCAGGGACTATGTCGTGCCCGTTGTAGGTCCGGTCGAACCCGTCTCCGCGTATCGCAATCCGGTCCTGAATGCCTGCGCGGGGGGTGCCCCCGACAGCGCCCACCAGCACTTTCAGGCCGTCGACATGGTGCCGTTACGCCCGACCACCCGCGAGCAGTTGATGCAGTCGTTGTGCGCCATCCAGCTGCGCAGGGGCAGTCCGTACGAGGTCGGACTGGGCTTCTACGCCTTCCTTCGCTTCCACATCGATTCGATGAAGTTCCGCAAGTGGGGCGCCGCAGCCTCCAATGAAGCTGCGTCCTGCGCCACGCCTTTGCCACGTCCCGCCATTCCACCAGCAGCGCCGCTCGCCCCAACGGTAGGGCAGCCGCTGGCAAGCGCCGCGCCGGCTGGGCTGGCTGCAGGATCTGTCACCGACAACCCAGCGACGGCCCATTAACGCGCGCCCTCTTGTGTTGCCCGATTGCCACAACGATATGGCGGGCAAGGCAAAGGGATAAATAATGGACCTTGAGAAACTGACCGATCGCGCCCGCGGGTTCCTGCAAGCAGCGCAAACGATCGCCGTCCGCGAACATCATCAGCGTATCGCGCCAGCGCATCTCCTGAAAGCACTGTTGGACGATGAGCAGGGGATGGCCGCGGGCCTGATCGGTGCCGCGGGCGGTGACGCAAAGATCGCACAGCGCGAGATCGACGCATTGGTGGCGAAGATCCCGTCGGTGACGGGCAGCGGAGCAACGTCTGCCCCCGGCTTGGACGGCGACACGATGCGGATCCTCGATCAGGCCGAGCAGGTCGCGAAGAAGGCCAGCGACAGCTATGTAACGGTCGAGCGCATCCTCTTGGCTTTCGCGCTCGCCAAGAACAGCGATGTCGGAGCGGCGCTCGCGAAAGCCGGGGTGACGCCGCAGAACCTCAACACGGCAATCGACAAGCTGCGCGGCGGCCGGACTGCCGATACGCAGGGGTCCGAAGACCGCTATGACGCGCTGAAGAAATATGCCCGCGACCTCACTGCTGTCGCGCGCGAAGGCAAGCTCGACCCCGTCATCGGCCGCGACGAGGAGATCCGCCGAACGATCCAGGTGCTTGCGCGCCGGACCAAGAACAATCCGGTCCTGATTGGTGAGCCGGGCGTCGGCAAAACCGCGATTGCCGAAGGGCTTGCGCTGCGGATTGCCAATGGCGACGTGCCGGACGGCATCAAGGATCGGCGACTGCTTTCCCTCGACATGGGCGCACTGATTGCGGGGGCGAAATATCGCGGCGAGTTCGAGGAACGGCTGAAAGGCGTCCTCGATGAGGTGAAGCAGGCGGCAGGCGAAATCATCCTGTTCATTGACGAGATGCATACCCTTGTCGGCGCCGGGAAAAGCGAAGGCGCACTGGACGCGTCGAACCTGCTGAAGCCTGCACTTGCCCGCGGTGAACTGCATTGCATCGGGGCGACCACGCTCGAGGAATACCGCAAGCACGTCGAGAAGGACGCCGCGCTGGAGCGACGCTTCCAGCCCGTGTTCGTCGGTGAGCCGACGGTGCCCGACACCATCTCCATTCTGCGCGGGCTGAAGGAGAAGTACGAACTCCACCATGGAGTCCGGATCACCGACGCCGCCATCGTTGCCGCCGCAACGCTGAGCAACCGCTACATTTCCGACCGCTTCCTCCCCGACAAGGCCATCGACCTGATGGACGAGGCGGCGAGCCGAATCCGCATGGAGGTCGAGTCCAAGCCGGAAGAGATCGAGAACCTCGACCGCCGGATCATCCAGCTCAAGATCGAACGGGAAGCGCTGAAGAAAGAGAATGATCAGGCGTCGAAGGACCGGCTGGCAAAGCTGGAGACGGAGCTTGCCAATCTGGAACAGCAGTCAGCCGAGTTGACGCAGCGGTGGCAGGCCGAGAAGGACAAGATCGCCGGAGAGGCCAGGATCAAGGAGCAGCTGGATGCGACTCGCATCGAGCTGGAACAGGCGCAGCGCAGTGGCGATCTGGCGAAGGCCGGTGAGCTCCAATACGGGCGCATCCCCGAGCTGGAACGTCAGCTGACCGAAGCGCAGGCCGTGACCAAGGGCGCCATGCTGCGCGAAGAAGTCACCGACCAAGACATCGCGGCGGTTGTTGCCCGCTGGACCGGAATCCCGATGGAACGGATGATGGAGGGCGAGCGCGAGAAGCTGCTGCAAATGGAGCAGGCGATTGGTGCGCGCGTCATCGGCCAGGCGGATGCCGTGAAAGCGGTGTCCTCGGCCGTCCGGCGGGCACGCGCCGGACTGCAGGACCCCAACCGTCCCCTCGGCTCCTTCCTGTTCTTAGGACCGACGGGCGTTGGCAAAACGGAGCTGACCAAGGCCCTTGCCGAGTTCCTGTTCGACGACGCCACGGCCATGGTTCGGATCGACATGTCCGAGTTCATGGAGAAGCATGCAGTCGCTCGGCTGATCGGC
>JBJMUK010000011.1:0-6536 GCA_045811225.1 Sphingomicrobium sp.
GATCCCGCGTTCGCAGAGCACGACCTGGTCGTTGCCCTCTGCCAGGATATATTCGGCGGCAAGCAGCAAGTCCTCGATCTTCGCTGCCATGCCACGCTTCAGGACAACTGGCCGCCCGGCCTTCCCCACCGCCTTCAGTAGGGAGAAGTTCTGCATGTTGCGGGCGCCCACCTGCATTGCATCGGCATGCTCCGCGACCGCGTCGACATCGCTCGTTTCCATTACTTCGGTGACGACCGGCAGTCCGACCTCCTGCCCTACTCGCGCTAGGATCTTCAGCCCTTCTTCGCCGTGACCCTGGAACGCGTAGGGGCTGGTGCGCGGCTTGAAAGCACCGGCGCGCAGGATCGTCGCTCCAGCGGCCTTTGCGGCTTCTGCGCTCTCACGGAGACGATCCTCGGTCTCGACGGCGCAGGGCCCCGCGATCAACGTGAACCGGCTTCCGCCAACCGCGGCGTTGCCGATCCGGACCACAGTATCGTGCGGGTGGATCTCCCGGCTGACGAGCTTGTAGGGCGCCAGGATCTGCTTCACGGATTCCACCTGCGGATGGCTCTCGAGCGAAAGCTCCGCAAGCACGCGCTCGTCACCAAGCGCACCAAGCACGACGCGCTCCGTGCCCGGCATGTGCAGAGGTTTCAGCCCGCGCGCTTCGATAGCGTCGAGGAGTTCCTGGACCACTTCCTTGGTCGTGTCGGGTTTGAGAACGATGATCATTGAGAACTCCTGAAACGAAAAAGGCCCGCGTGAAGCGGGCCTGTTGCAACGATTAGATCCTGATGGAGTCTAGGTTACGAGCGCCCGCGCATGTGCATGTCCTGCCACCACCGCCAGGTGCGGAGCGCGGACGTTGCAGCAATGATGCCGGTGCGGTGCATGATCATGCCTTTTAAAGCGCGGCGAAGCCGTGTGACAAGTCTTGAATCAGGTCGGCGGAATCCTCCAGCCCCACAGACATGCGGATGAGGTCAGGCGTGATCCCCGCCTCCGCCTGCGCCTCCGGCGGCATTCCCCGGTGAGTCATGCTCGCGGGCGTGCATACCAGGGTGGCGAACCCGCCCAGCGACGACGCCAATGTGACCAGATCGAGCGCTTTGACGAAGCGCGCAACATCCCCCTTCACCCGGAAGCTGATCATGAAGCCGGGACCCGATTGCTGAGCGGTGGCGAGCTCGCGCTGGGGGAAGCTTGCAAGGCCGGGGTAATGCACCGCTTCGACCTGCGCGTGCTGCTCAAGCCAGGCCGCGAGAGAAATCGCGGTCTGCTCTTGGCGTTCAACCCGCAGCGGCAGGGTGCGCAGCCCGCGTAAGGTTTGCCAGCTATCATAGGCGGAACCGCTCAGGCCGGCTGCATTGGCCCACCAGACAATCTGTTCCGCCAGCGCCTCGTCATTGGTCATCAATGCACCGCCGAACAGGTCGTTGTGCCCGTTGATCGCTTTGGTGGTCGAATGGAGGACGATGTCACAACCGAGGCTGAGCGGTTGCTGACGGCATGGCGTGAGCAAGGTGTTGTCGGCGATGCTGAGCGCACCGGCCGCGCGTGCAGCTTCCGCCCGCGCCTGGATCGGTACCAGCCGCAATAGCGGATTGCTCGGACTTTCCAGCCAAACCAGCCGCACATCCTGTTCCAGCGCGGCGGCGAATGCGTCATCGTCGGCCTGATCGACGAAGATCGCCTTCACGAGGCCCTTACGCTCAAGCCCCTGCAGCAAGCGATACGTGCCGCCGTAGCAATCGTGCGGGGCAAGCACCGTCGATCCCGGCTCCAGCTGCAACAATGCGAGCAGCGCTGCCGACTGGCCGGAATTGGTGATTGCACAATGCTGTGCTCCCTCGAGCGCTGCCAGCGCCTGCGCCAACAGGTCCCGGTTCGGGCTGACAGTGCGCGAGTAATCGTAGTCGGGCTTGTCGTCCGGGGAGTCCCACTCGAACGTGTCGGAAGCCCACAACGGCGGCGCGACGCCGCGATATGCGACGTCCTTCGCCACGCCTGCCGATGCGAGGATCGTTCCAGGTCCGCGCTTCCCGCTCATCGGCCCGCGTCCAGGAATTCGCGGATTAGCGCACCAACGCGATCCGGCTCCGTCAGGAAGCTGTCGTGGCCGAAGATCGACTGGATCACCCGAAGCTGCGTCTTTCCGCCAAGCTGCGCTGCAAGCTCAGCGCATTGCTGCAACGGCACGACCTGATCCTCGGCGCAAGCGATTACCAGCGCGTCGTTCGTGATCGCGCCCGGGTCGACCTTGTGACGATCAATCGATCCCGACAGGCTAAGAAAACGCCCTGGCGACATGACGTTCAGGAACGCGCGTCCACGCGAACTCAGATAGTCCCAGGGTTCCGACCGGGACAGCGGATCGCTGCCGCTGATGCCGCCACTGAACCGGTCCGCGAACTCGCGCGGGGTCCGGTACGTGGTCATGCCCATGGCTCGGGCAATGGCCAGCGCTTCGTCCGCCTTGCCGCTTGCCCGGCCGAGTGCGACCACCTGGCGCTGCAGGCTCCGCGCGGCAGTGGCCATGGCATGGGGCTCGGCCCCGGCGCCGAAGATCACCAGCCGTGAGCTGGGCCGATAGCGCTCCGCATAAGCCAGCGAGACCATGCCGCCGTACGAGGCGCCGATCAGCGCATAAGGATCGCCCTCGCCAAGCACCGTCAGCGCATCGCGGATGATGGCCGTCTGGTCGGTAGTAGTGGGCGAATATTCTCCGCTTTCATCAGCGACGAAATCGATGCCGAGGACCCGGAACTCGCCATGGCCAACTGGACCTTGCGGACCGAAGATCGAACTCCACCAGCCGGAGCGGCCGTCCTCGTTGGCGCAGGCGTGGCGATTGCCGGAAATGCCGCCAAGCACCACCAGCAAGGGAGCGCCTTCCGGACCGATCAGCGCGGCCTTTGTGGACGTTGGCAGGTGTTCCCTGGCCTCCGCCTCGAGGCTCGTGAGCGGAACGTCGAATGTGCGCGGACGCTCGCCGGGCTCCGCAGCCTGATGGCCGCGTGGCGCGGAGACGATGCTGTCATCCTGCTCGACGGAGTGTTGCAACACGCAAACGTCCTTCCAACCGGGCGGAGTAACGACGCTGCCTGAAGCCCGCTTGATTGCCGGTTCGGCCGCATCGTTTCCCGCGAGAGAAACTGCCACCTTGCCCGGGAAGGCAGGTTGGCGTGGGCATGCGCCCACTCTTGATGCTCGGACGGGGATTGCTCCCTGTCCGAAAAGAGCAGTAACCGCAGCGCCGCAAAATTGCAACGGAGCGCCCTCGACGCAGGCCCCGACTTCACCTTCCGGATTGCCGACCCAAGCACACCATGCATTCTCTGGTTTCTCAAAGCCGAGGAACTCAACCCGAGGGGATTGTTCGAGCCGAGCTTCGGCACCCTTAAGTCGCTAAGCGAACGTCGACATCAATGATCTCGGACATCGTTGACAATCGCCATCCCGGGTCTTGCGTGCAAGGATCCTCGTCGGGCGCAATCGGTTTCGAAGGCCTTCAGCTTATTGGGGCAGTAACGGGCCTTGAGCGGTGCCGTTCAGTAATCCCAGAAGCCTGCCCCTGCGGTGTTGGGCAAGATCGTCCAATCGGTTGAAACGTCCGCATACGCAACGGGATCGTTGATGATCCACCCACCCGTCTCCGTAGCGAGCCAGTCGCTGACCGCCCCGCTATCAACGTTCCGCCAAAGCAGGTCGTCGCGACCGTCTCCGTCATAATCGCCCACACCCGCGATCTGCCAGTCGTTCGAGACATTCACAAAGGCATTGGCGTCATTGATTTCGAACGTCTGTGAGCCGACCCCGCCATCGTAAAGCCAGTTGCTGATGGCACCATTGCTGTGCCGCCACAGCAAATCGGCGTTGCCGTCACCATTGAAATCTCCCACGCCGGCGATCTGCCATTCAACCTGAATGGAGGCGAACGGCCCCAGGCTTGGTTCGAAGGCGCCGGTCTGCGTAGCGAACATCAGGTCGAGCGTTTCGCCGTGCCGAACCACGAGGTCGTCGCGACCGTCTCCGTCGAAATCGCCGATACCCTGAATGGGCCAGTCGGCCAGGATACTCGTCATCGCGTAATGGTCGTTTATAGTGAATTCGTAGTCGCCATTCGAGAGCCAGTTGCTGACGGTTCCATTGTCGTTGACCCACAGGATGTCGTCGAGGCCATCGCCGTCGAAATCGCCAGCGCCGTAAATCCGCCATTCGGGTGGAATCGTGGCCACCAAGCCTGCAGACCATCCGAAGTAATAGCCGCCGCCTTCCCATGTATGAGCGAGAAAGATTTCATTGGCGGCGTTGCGCCACAAAGTGTCGGAAAGGCCATCTCCATCAAAGTCGCCAGTGGCCCAGAGTGTGCCGGGCGCATATGGATCCATCGCAATGGCGTCGTTGATGAAAAACCCGCCGTTCTCTGTTCCGAGCCAATTGCTCACATATCCGGTGCGGTGATTGCCCCAGATGATGTCTGATCGGCCGTCCCCGTCGAAATCGATGCGTGCCATTGTTTTCCTCCGATGATGGTCATGGCCCGGGTTCCGACGCTGGCTTCTCGGGTGAAGCTAGCCTGTCGGAAGCGGCCTTCCCGCGGTAAGCGCGGCGTTCGCACGCGGCCCGGGCCAGGGACATGATGATCACCTGATGATTTCATGATCATGTGGAGAGTTGGCTATCGGGAATGGTGAGTATGCGCGGCACATCCGCAACCGGCTCACTGCGGAGGCGTGGCAGCGGTTCCGATGACGGTGACCGAGATGTTCCGCTCGCCGGCCTTCCTGAACTTCAGGGTAAGCGGGAAGGTCTCGCCAGCCTGCAACGGGCGCTTCAAGCCTTCCAGCCACACATGAAGTCCATTGGGGTTCAAGGCCACTTTTTGGCCCGAAGGTAGGTCGACGCCTTTGACGTAGCTCATCGACATGGTGCCGTCGGCGCTTTCCATTGTCATCAAGTCCGTCCGAAGAGCCACCTCGGACGATGCGCCGACAAGACGATCCCGCTGTGGTGACTCGATGGTCATGAACACGGCGGCGGTCGCCGTGCGCCCACCCGTGTCGCGGACCCAGGCCTTGCTCACCGTAAGGTCGTGCTGGTCGCAAGACGCAGTTAACAGTGCCAAAGTTAGTCCAAATATGATTCGCATCATGCCCTCCGTCCCCTTCGTGAGCGCTCGGAATAGCCGCTTGAGCAAGTGAATATTTGTAGGCACGTTGCTACAATGTTGCCCCAAAATCACGATTCGAGACGATCCGCGGAAAACTAATGCAAGTTTGAGGGCAGACCCGAAGCCCGCACTTGAGAATTTCGCCTGAACCGGAGCAAGGCTGGTCGAACGGGGGGCGCAAGGATGATGGTCGGGCACCCAGGAAGGCGGCAAGATGTCATCTGATTGCAGCAGCTATGACCGGAGGCAGGTGCTCGGCGGAGCATTGGGCGCGGGAGTCGTAGCAGCCACCGGGCTTGGCGGCTGTTCACCGGCGAAGGCCGAAGCACTCACCGTTGGTGGGCTCGCCGTCACCTGCAACTTGACGCTTCCAGTGGCTTGCGAGTCCAATGCCCGCGACAAGGACGATCGTCTCGCCTTCCAGTACAGCAAATATACCGGCTGGCCGGAGGTGAAGGAGTCCCTCATGTCCGGCGAGATCCAGGCCGCCTACATGCTGGCGCCGCTGGTCATGGACCTGGCAGACAAGAAGGTGCCGGTGAAGATCGTGTCGATCGGTCACCGCTCCGGCGCAGTGATCATGGTGAGGACAGACTCACCTTATACGACGTTCGGCCAGCTCCGCGGGAAGCGTGTCGCTATTCCGAGCCGCTTCGCCGTGGACTTCCTGTTCCTGCGCAAGATGCTGGCAATGGAGAACATGAATCCGGCGGACGTCGAGATCGTTGAGATGGCGCCGGCGGACATGCCCGCCGCTTTGTACGTCAAAGGCGTCGATGCCTATTGCACCGGCGAGCCGTTCGGGGCCGCAGCGCAGAGCGCCGGTTATGCCCGTCCACTCAAGATGACCCGCGACGAGTGGCCCCGCTACATGTGCTGCGTGCT
Organism: Sphingomicrobium sp.; assembly: GCA_045811225.1. GTDB lineage: Bacteria > Pseudomonadota > Alphaproteobacteria > Sphingomonadales > Sphingomonadaceae > Sphingomicrobium. The sequence continues at coordinate 6,044 of JBJMUK010000011.1, forward strand.
CACGGTTCGCGAGGAGCTGATCAAGTCGAACCGGCCGCTCGTGCAAAACATGGTCAATCATGTGATGGGCGCCGGGCAGTGGCTGGACCAGCAGCCGCAGAACCGCGAGAAGGCGATCCGGATCGCCGCGACCCGCAAATATTTCAATCAGGACCCCGCCATCCTGCGCTTCGTGATGACCAATCCCTCCGACCGGGTAACCTACGGCGACCTGCGAATGGTCCGGCAGGAATTCGACGATCTCATGAAGATGTCTGTGGAGGCCGGGACTTTGAAGCATCCGGTGCCCTATGAGAACTACGTCGACGAAAGCTTTGCGCTCGCCGGCAAGCCGTCAAACATTCTCCTTTGACGTGGCTACACGACATAGCATCGTCCTGGCTGCGGCCGCGCTTCTCGTGTTGATCGCGGGCGCGACGCTGATGCTGACTGACCGATCCGTGGCGCCGTCACCGCATCCGGACCAACTGCGGGCCGGGCAATACAGCCCCCC
>JBJMUK010000012.1:0-6681 GCA_045811225.1 Sphingomicrobium sp.
GGCGATCAACGTGCCGACGCTGATCATCGTCGGCGATCAGGACCTCGTAACGCCCATCGACCTTTCCCACGAGTTGGTGAACCTGGTGCCCGACGCGCGCGTGCAGGTCATCGATGCTGCAGGCCACCTCGGCAATCTCGAAAAGCCTGCCGAATTCAACACGATTGTCACGGAATTCATCGAACCGCTGGACTGAACGCGCACCGGCGCGGCCTTGAAAGTGTGATCGCTAGAGCGCCACCGGCTCGGCGAAAACACCGCCGGCCTCTTGTCCGCACGCCCAGCAGATCAGCGCTTTGACGGGGAATTGCTTCGCGGCCTCAAGCGTGACCTCCCAACCGACTTGCAGCGGTCCGGTCGTTTGCAGGCGGAAGCCGTCGCTCGACAGGTTGACGATTTGGGCGTCGATCTCGCCCGCCTCGCAATGCACGAGCACGTCGAAATCGATATCGACGCGCGGGTCTCTGGGAGACCATTCGGCCGCCAGGATCGCTTCATGTTTCATCTCGAGTCCACTTCAGCTCGCGCGCGGCGTCCATTCCGCACGCATAGGTTCCACAGCTGCAGTCTGCCCCACTTGGTTGACGACTGTTTGAAGGAAGCTGGTTGCGAAATCGTTTACCATACGGAACGGATCGGCTTCGGGCCGCGGCGCGTTCTCGTCGTCATGGTTTGGACGCCCGAGCCGACTTACGAAAAGCCGGACATCAGCGTGCGGGCGACGACGCTCTATTACCAGATCGTCGCCCCGATCATGCTGCCGTTTCTTGAGCGGCGACTGCTCAATCTCTTCCGCTGCCGCGAGGGGAAATGCTTCTTCCAGCGCAACCGGGAGCACCCGCCGAGCGGCAAGGAGTTCGACACGATCCTCGGCTTCGAGCCCGTCGCCCAGAAGAACGGCCGAACCGAGCAGTATCTCTACGTCACCAGCGCGGACGAGATCGTCTCCTGCGCCAAGGTGCAGAGCGTCGAGTTTCACGGCTGGGGCAGCCGGGCCGGCCAAGTAGAGACGCCGGACCGGCTCGTCATCGACCTCGATCCCGATCCGGAGCTCGGATTCGGTGCAGTGAAGGAGGCAGCCCTTCAAGTGCGGCGCAGCTTAGAGGCTGTAAACCTGGAGAGTTTCGCGCTTCTAAGCGGAGGCAAGGGCATCCACATCGTCGTTCCGCTCGAGCCGGCGGCCGAGTGGGACGAGGTGCGAGAATTCGCAAAGGCCTTCTGTACCGCTCTCGCCGAAGCTGCGCCTCAACGGTTTACCGTCTCGCTCCCCAAGGCGGAGCGCCGCGGCCGCATTTTTCTCGACTTCCTCCGCAATCAGCGCACCGCGACGGCGATCATGCCCTACTCCTCGCGCGCTCGAACCCGGATGCCCGTCGCGGCGCCCATCGACTGGAACGAGCTTCACGATATCGAGCGCGCGGACGCCTTCACCATTGCCGATGTCGAGCAGCTGCTGACACGCGCAAAAAGCCAAGAGCTGAAAAGCTGGGGCGCCGCTGAGCAACGCCTGCCGCGCCTGGCCTAGGGCAGCCGCCTACGCGCCCTCCCCGGCCAACTGGGCCAGTCGTTGACCACCATATTGAGCAGGTGCTCAAGCAAAATCCGGCTTTAACAACAATGACTATGATGATTGCGGATGGTCAGATCTCGGCCCATTCCTCGGCCTTCTCGACGGCGTTCAGTTCGCGGATAAGCGCGTCGACGCTGCGGGTAAGCTCATTGAGGAAGGTGATCTCGTGCCGGGCGCCGCGATAGCTTTCGGCCATCAAGATGGCGTCGATCAGGATCGGTACGACGAGGCTTTCCGGATCGTCGACCGTTTCGAGCCCGCGAAGCTTGGCGAGCGCCTTTCGCCGTGCACTCACTGGATCCGCCATCGCCTCTGTACGTCCGATAAACCAGGCCATCGCCGCTCTCCCGCTTTCTCCTTCCAAGGATACGCCTGCCGTTGGGAGCGGGAAGTTCGGACCGCCGCAGCGCCAGCGCAGCTTGGCGCAGGCGCCGTTAAGCAGCGCCGGGGAAACGGAAGTCGAATGACAAGCTCAGATTGCCTGCCACCCGGCAAACTTGCGCCCGTTCCATCAGAAATGAATAGCTACGCTGCGGGCTCTTTCTTCGCGCCGACGATCATCACCTCGTCGCCCTTCGACAGGACCTCGAACAGCTTGGCCGCGAACGCTTTGGGCACGCCGACACAGCCGTGCGTCGCGAAGCCCCAACGAACATTGCTTCCGTGGATCGCGACGCCATCGTTCGTCAGCCGAAGCGTGTAGGGCATCGGCGCATTGCCGTAGGTCGCGGATCGGTGGTCCTTCAGCTTGGCGAGGATCGGGAACTTGCCCGTCGGGGTCGGAAGACCGTCAGCGCCGTAAAGGATTACCGCCGTCCCAATCTCATGGCCCGAGCGAAAGACGGACAGGATCTGCGAGGCTAGGTCGACCCTCACCCAGGAAGGGCCCGGCGGCACGCCCTTGTCGTTCCATTGGAACTCGCCGTAGCTCATCGGCGCGCTCACCTTGAGGAGCGACCTCACCGGACGGTCGATCAATCCCGCCGCGAGGGCTTCATTCGATTGATCCGTAGTTAGCAAGACTCGCCCCTCGAGCGGCGGAAGCGGCGGCTCTTTGACCGCAGGCCGAGTCAACGGCGGCTTGGATGCGCTTGCCGTAACTGCCGGCGCTTTGCGCCTGGTGGAGAGTAGGAGAAGAGTTCCAGCGCCCGCGATAGCGAAAAGCGCCAGGATCGAACCGGCAATGATGGCGCGGCGCATACTTTAGCCGGCGATTGCCTGATGTCGAGGTCGCCGCCGCAATCGCCACCCCATCAAACCAAAGCCGAGCAGCATCATCGCCCAGGTATCCGGTTCGGGAACCCCGAACGCGGAGGGTGTTACCACAGCGGGAGTGACAACAGCCGGAGTGACAACAGGCGGAGGTGTCACAGGAGGAGTGGGCACAGCCGCCGACGTGCCAGGCGGAATGAGGATCCCCGGAGTACCCGTGAATGGAAAGACCGGCGGCGGACTGCCGGTAAAGGCGAGCGGGCCGATCGGCACTGCGTATAGGGTAGCCATTTTCATCGGTAGCGGCGGCGCCACGAAGTCGAACAGCGGCGGCGCGAGATCGGGCGGAAGGATCGGCACTCCCGCCACCACCTTCGGCAGCGCGCGCTCATGGCGCAGGGGCGCCTTGCGCTTGTTGATAGCCAGCTGGCCCTGTGTGCGCTTGCCGGGGGAGCGTTGCTGCATCAGCTCAACGAAGCTCTTGGCCCGCTGGACGGCTGCACGCGCAAGATCAGCACCACTATAACTTTCAAGCGTGGAGATACCGATGACCGTGAGAATCAGTGCTGCGGCTCCTGCGGCGATGCCGCGCCTCCGCCGCCCGACACGAATATCCGAGCGTCTATTGGCTGAATGCCCGCGACCGCTGTCCACCCTGCACTGAGCCCCTTTTTCGGAAGAATACGCGCCGCGCTGGAGAGTACGCCTCCGAGTCTATTAAACTATCGTTAGGTATGCATCTTAATCAACTGTTTAATAACGGCACGAAGTCCAAGACGTTCCATGGCTTGACGAGCACCCCATCCGCGCGGGATATGGGAGGCGGAACCGAGCCGACGCCTTTGGGGGGCACGCGGCCGTGCAATCGTGGATGTTTTCAGCGCTTGAGGACCGAATACGCGGCAACCGCTTGCCGCGTCGGACCGGCGCAGTCGTCGCTGCCGGTCTCGTCGGTTCCGCCATCATTGCAATAACTGCCGCAACGGCAATTCCGCAGCGAGGCCAGCCCGCCCACGCTGCAACCCTCGTCCCGCATGCCGAAGAGACCAGTGCAACGCTGCAGGTGATTTCCGCTGTTCCACTCGCGGCTCCGGCAGATGAAGGCGAAGTCGACGCGCAGCGATTCACCGGGCGAGTCGGAGAGAATCTTTCCGGGTCACTCCTCGCCGCCGGCGTGCCGGAGCTCCAAGGGCGGCAATATGTCGCCATCCTCAGCCGCGCGATCCAGCTCACCGACGGCCTCAGCGTCGACGACCGGTTCGATCTCGTTCTCCAGCGTGGGCCAAGCGGCAAGCTCGGACAACTGCTTTACGTCGGGCTCGACCGCATCGCGCGCGCGGACGTCGAGCTGCTTAAGTGGACCGACGGCAAAAGCGTGATCTGGGTCAACGCCGATGGCGTTGGCGGAGAGGACCGCTCGAGGCTCGGCTTGCCGGTGCACGGCCGCCTGACCTCTGGCTTCGGCGAGCGCTTCCATCCGATCCTCGGGCACATGCGCTTCCATAAGGGAGTGGACCTTGCTGCGGCGGCTGGGACGCCGATCGTCGCGGCCGCGGATGGCCGCGTGGTCGGCGCCGGCTGGCACGGCGGATACGGCCAGCAGGTGGAGATCGCTCACCAGGGCGGCACCGAGACCAGCTATGGACATATGAGCCGGATCGCGGCCCACATAGGGCAGATCGTGCGCAAGGGCGAGGTAATCGGCTGGGTCGGATCAACAGGATTGTCGACCGGACCGCACCTCCATTTCGAGGTAACCCGCAACGGCAAGTCTCTGAATCCGATGAGCGCAAAACTAGGCAACGGGCCCGGTCATCTGCAGGGAGAGAAACTGCACCAGTTCCAGGGCGAGCTCAGGAGTGTGCTCCTCGGCTCGGCCAGAGCGGGGTGAGTTCTACAAGCACAAGCATGGATACAGCGGAACCATCACGCCAGCGATGCACGCCATCCGACATGCATTGGATCCTGCCGGGTTTAATTCTCACCTTCGGACTAGCGGCGTTCTCGCTCGCGAAACTGCCAGATTTCTCGGGAGTCCGTGGAGCGCTAAGCCTTCTGCCGCTGTGGATGATCCTTGGGATCGCCATGGGCGCGGTGATCGTCATGATCATGACGTTCCAAATGATGGCGAGCGGCGTTCAACGTCCGCTCGCAGCGCTCAGGCAGTATGTAATCCAGAACCGCAAACGCTTGATACTGCTCGTTCCGGGCATGTTTCTGGCCGGATTGAACATGGTCGTATTCATGTGGGTAAAGCAGTTGCTCAACTATCTCGTTCCGTTCTGGGCTGATCCTTATCTAGCCGCCGTCGACCATCTTATTTTCTTCGCGGATCCTTGGAGATTCCTCACGCCGCTCGACACGTTCGGCTTTGCGCTTTTCTATCACCGAGGTTGGTTCGCGTTGATCATTATTGCGCTGCTCAGGGTGCTGTGGAGCGCGCCGTCCGACGAGAAGACAGCACTGATGCTGACTTATTTCCTGCTGTGGTCGATCTTTGGCCCTATCGTACACACCCTGCTGCCGGCTGCGGGGCCCGTTTTTTATGCCCATTTGGGATACGGGGATCGATTTGCGAGTCTTGGCATGACTGCCGAAACCCAGAAGCTCGCGGATTATGTTTGGGGCGTTTACAAAGGCGGTGTTTTTGGCCCTGCTGCTGGGATTTCAGCCATGCCGTCGCTTCACATCGCGACATCGGCGTGGGCGGTCATCGCCATGCACCGCTTTGCACGCAGGTGGCTCGCGGTCGTCGCGGCGCTGTCGACGCTGATCTTCGTTTTATCAGTGGCGTTGGGCTGGCACTACGGAGTTGACGGCATTGTTGGCGCCGCAGGAGCGTACTTCATCTGGCGAGGCTGCTTGCGGATCAGCCGGGCCAGAACAGGGTCAGTGCAAACTTTCGCGGGCGCCGCGTAGCCTTGACGCAAATCAGCCGTCAACGAATCGATTTGACCCGTTGGGACAACTTGTACGGACGGAGCTATCTTCTTCAGATCGGCGTGTTGACCGCGCTCGCTATTGTGGCCGCGTACGCGGCGGCGTTTTTCTTCGGAGGGAAGCAGCCGCACCTCATTCAGGAATACTTTCTTTTGGCGCTCCAGGCCCTCATCGTGATCGGCGGGAGCAGTTTGGCTTGTTACACAATCCTACTCGCTGTCGCGGGCGAGCCGCAGCCTCTGCGAAAAGTGGTGAAGGTCATAAGACCGTATGTGACGATCGAATATCTGCGGCAGCACCTCCTGCCATTGCTATTCACTTTCCTTTTCCTCGGCGCATTCAGTGAGCTGAAAGCGCTGATCCCGATGTTCCATTTCTTTGCGTGGGATCAGACGTTCAGCGACTATGATCGCCTTCTTTTCGCCGGATCGGATCCTTGGCGGATCACGCATGCCCTCATCGGAGCAAGCGGGACATGGTTCATCGACATAGTTTACTCGTTCTGGCTGCCGATATTCACGGGCGTAGTGCTTTATTTCTCGGCCTTTGCGAATGAGGAGCAGCAGCGCCGGTTCTTCCTCTGCCTCTATCGTATGTGGATCATCCTCGGCTTGATAGCGGCGATAGTCTTCTCATCGGCCGGCCCCTGCTTTCTAGAACTCATTCATAACCCCTACGCATCGCGCTACGGCGGACTATTTCCGCTTCATGACGCGCAGTTTACGCGCGACACGATGGACTATGTGGCAATGAGCTATTCGAAGCATACCCGTGTACTCGGCGTCGGGATCTCGGCAATGCCATCAATGCACGTTGCGATGGCACTACTTTTTGCGTTGGTGCCGGTGACCAGAATCATGAAAATAGTTGGCCTCTGCTATTACATCCTGATCTTCATCGGATCTGTTCACCTGGGCTGGCACTATGCCGTAGATGGCGTCGTTTCGACGATCGCAGCC
>JBJMUK010000013.1:0-3444 GCA_045811225.1 Sphingomicrobium sp.
CCTCGCTGCACTCAACGCCAGCTTCCCCAAAGCTCCGTCGGGCGCACGCTATCACCGGACCGACACGCCGGGGTGGCGCTGCCAGATCTGGGTCGATTGCATGGATGTGGATGGACCATTTCTGGCCGAACTCGCGCATGCGACGGGCGAGGATCGCTATTTTGATCAGGGCGTCGAAGAGCTGCTTGGATACGCGCGAGCGCTCCAGGACGAGGAAAGTGGATTACTCTTCCACGGGTTCGAGCGCGATTGCGGCCGAAACGGACAGCTATGGGCGCGGGGCAATGGCTGGGCGTTGATGGGTCTGGTCGATACGCTTGCCCTGCTTCCGCGCAGCCACGGCAGCTGGCGCGAGTTGCACCAGCGCCTGGTTCGGCTGATCGAGGCGCTAGCCCCCCTCCAGCACGAGAGCGGCCTGTGGCACACCGTCGTTAACGACCCTCAAACCTACCTTGAATCGACGCTCGCGGCGATGACCGCATACGCGCTTCACGGAGCATTTGAGCACGGAGTGCTCGATGCCAGCGCTTTTGGTCAAATTGAGCAGAAGGCGCGCTCCGGCATGCACGCTGTGACAGGCGCCGATGGGGCGCTGGAGCTCGTCAGTGACGCGACGCCGGTCGGCGCGCTGGCAACCTACGCGACCCGCCCGTTCGGCACGTTTCCATGGGGTCAGGGCCCGCTGCTGCTCGCACTTACGCAGGAGATTAAATGAAGATCACCAAGGTCGACGCGTTCGCGATTAAGGCCGAGCCGATCGACAAGCGCGCCTATTGGGGAAGCCGAGCCTGGGGAACGGAGCTGTCACCCGGTCAGGTTGAACCATCAACCGAATATCCAGTGCCGCTGAGAAGGCGCTTCGTCTATTCCCGAACCATCGATACGGTGATCGTGCGCATCGAAACCGATAGCGGTCACATCGGGTGGGGTGAAGCAAAGGCGCCCGTCGCGCCCGAGGCGACTGCGCAGATCATCAGACTGCTGCTCACCGACATTTTGATGGGGGCCGATCCGCGCGAGGTCTTAGTGCTTTGGGAACGCATGTATGCGGGCATGCGCGTGCGAGGCCATCGCGCCGGCTTTTACATCGAAGCGATTGCAGGCGTTGACATCGCACTGTGGGATCTCGCCGCCCAGGCCGCGAACGCTCCCATATCGACACTTCTGGGTGGACGTATGCGCGAGTGCGTGCGCGTCTATGCGTCGGGAATTCCATCGCTCCCGCTCGAGGCTCCGGACGAGGCAATCGAGGCACTGGTCGAAGAAGCCCGCGAGCTCGAGAGCAAGGGCTATACTGGCGTTAAAATGGCCATCGGCCGCGGAGTCCGGGGTGACCTCCGCACAGTTCAAGCCATCCGCGAAGCCATGGGCCCTGGTTTTGCAATCTATGTCGATGCGGCCGGCGTCTATTCCCGTGCTGATGCGATGCGGCTTGGACGAGCGCTCGAAGACCTCGATGTCGGCTTCTTTGAAATGCCCATCCCGCCCGAGGATGTCGAAGGCTATGCCGAGCTTGCGCAGGCCCTTTCCATTCCGATTGCGCTCGACTCGATCATGACTCGGCACGAAACTGTCGAACTGATCCGCAACCGCGCGATCGACATCGTTCAACCTGATGTTTGCCGCGCCGGCGGCATCACCGAGTGCCGACGCATCGCTGAACTCGCCGACTGTCATGGCCTTGCCTTCCAGCCGCATGTCAGCATCGGCTCGGCCATTCACGTCGCTGCCAGCGCCCACCTTGCCGTCGCCATGCCAAACAGCATCGTGTGCGAATATTGGATCGGCGACAATCCGATCGGGGCTGCTGTCGCAACAACTCCGGCTGAGCTCCGCGACGGCTACCTGCATGCGCCGACTAACCCGGGGCTCGGCATTGGCGTCAATGCGGACGCTCTACTGCGCCACGCGGTCGCGTGATCACATTATGAGAGTTTGAGAGAGGAATGGGCAGCATGAAGCGCGTGTTGAGTACGGCCATTTTGGCGGCGCTAGCTGGAACGGCACTGAGTGCTGCGTCGGCGCAAACTTACAGCCTCCAGCCCGGCCCAGGTGCTTCGGTGGCTGTCGTCCGCGACAATCACCAGGTCCGCTATGAGCCGGTATTCACCATTATAAGGTCCGATCGCGACCCGAACCTCGCGCTTTCCCAGTTCTCGTCAACACCCGGCGAAAAACTCGCCGGTGTGAACGCCGAGAACTATCCGCTGCCGATGTGGCGACGCGCGAATGGAAGCGGCACGACGGACAATCTTTACGAAGCCGGTGTGGTTACGACTGTAAGGGCGAATGCCAGCCGAGCTCTTCCCGACGGAGGCGTCGCTTGGTTGTTTCCGGCACAATCGGACTTTTCATTGACCGCGGAGATAAGGCCGGTGCCAGGTGGAGCGCCGCGCATCAGCTGGAAATTCACGGCTCGCCGCCCCGGCTGGTACACGGTTGGCTACACTGGCGGCCCATCGTCCGACCCGGCCCAGGCGGAAGGCTTTCTGCAGCCGCTGATCTGGCAGGAAAAGCGCTTTCCCCGCGGACCCCTGCTGACGGCGGAAAGCATGGGCGGCCTGCCGCTCACGCTAGTTACAGAGCACGGCTTCACGACGGGGCTCAGCGTCGATCCTGCGGAAAGCCCCTATCGACTCCCAACTATCGCTAACGCGCGCTTCGGGGTGATGCTTCGAAACCCGCAGGGCCAAGCGCAGCCAGCAGCGTTCGCGCCGCTCCTGGGCCAAGCCAATTCACGGCTCGTTGCCGGGGATAGCCTGAGCTTTTCAGTCCGACCACTTCTTACGAGGGGGGGCTGGTACGGCGCCTTCACTGAAGCGGCACGCGGACTGTTTGGCTTTGGAGATGTCCGGCAGAACGTCGATGAGCCATTGAACGCCACGATCGACCGGATGGTCGAGTTCGCGATGGATGATGCGCATTCCGGCTGGGACGCGGACCTTAAGGGCTTCGACTACAATACTGACGTCAAGGGTACGGTGAAGGTCGTTTCGGCACTGCATCCGCTGGCGATGGCACTCATTCAAGACGACCCGGAAATCTATCGGTTGCGAGCCCTGCCCGTCACCGAGTTCCTGATGTCGCGCACCAAATACCTCTACAATGCCGTGCCAAGCGAGGCGGGCCAAAATGCCGCGCGCGACATGAAGGGACCGGCGGCAGAGGTTTCCGAACTCGCTGAACTCTATCAGATGTCGCGCGGTAATAGCCCCGTCTTCAGGTCATATGCGCTGTCGCTCGCCGGCAAGCCGCGCGCGCTCAACCTGCTAATGATCAGCAGCGGCGACAACTTTTGGGACAAGCTGGCACTCTTCCGCTTGACCGGCGACAAAGCGCAACTTGCACAAGCCCGATCGCTTGCGGATCAGTACATCGCCCGCCGCATCAACACCGCCCAGACCGACTTCTCGGATGTCCATATCGACACCGGCGGCCAGTTCT
>JBJMUK010000014.1:0-2882 GCA_045811225.1 Sphingomicrobium sp.
GAAGGTCGCGCCGACCGGCGCCGCGGCCCGTCCAGCGACCGAGGCCAGCGGATGCCGCCAAACCAACTGACTGACCGAAGCCGCGGCAATCGTCGCCCAGCCCGCCATTCCGAGCCAGGCGGATGGCACGTGGATATAGAGGATACGAACGGTTTCACCCTGCAGGTAATCGGGCGGCGAGAGCGTCAGTCCGATGGTCGCGCCAACGAGGGTAAGTGCAAGTCCCACCCACAACAGCCAGTAAGTGGCAGGCCGAGCGATCCGGAGAAATCGCGCTGGGTTGGCGAACGCTTGCATCGCCGTGGCGATCAGCCTCGCCCAATCAGGCGCTTCGCCATGGCGTCAGCCACGGTCGCCGGGTCCTGTCCGCTTTGCGTGCTCTCGGCCCAGATCTGCTCCAGGCGATCGGGAATGCTCTCGATCCGGCTCCGAACGAGGCTGGCGTCGCCATCGTTCAAATATTCGGTGCAGATATTGATGATTCCGCCAGCGTTGATCACGTAATCGGGCGAATAGAGGATGCCGCGCTGATGCAGGCGCATGCCGTCCTCCGGCATTGCCAACTGGTTGTTGGCGCCGCCCGAGACGACCGCCACCTGCAGTTCCGGTATCGTCCGCTCGTTGAGGATCGCGCCCAGTGCGCAAGGGCTGAGCACGTCAGCTTCCATCGACAGGATGGCTTCCGGCGAAACCACGGACCCACCTGCCGCGTCGGCGAGCTTCTTCGCCTTGGCCTGGTCCACATCCGCGATGGAGATCCTTGCGCCCTCAGCTGCAGCGTGAAGCGCAAGGCCGGTGGCGACGCTGCCCGCACCTTGAATCGCGAGGTGGAGCCCCTGCAAGCTGTCCTTGCCCAAGGCTCGCCGGACGGCCGCCTTGACCCCCAGGAAAACGCCGAGAGAAGTGTGTGGTCCGGGATCGCCGCCGACGTCCTCCGACGGCAGGCCGGCAACGAACTTGGTCTGACGCGAGATCTCGACCATGTCGGCAACGCTCATGCCGACGTCTTCCGCGGTCACGTAGCGGCCGCCAAGACGATCGACCGCCTTACCGAATGCCGCGAGCATTTCCGGGGTCTTGGTGCGGTTCTCATCCGCCAGGACCACTGCCTTGCCGCCCCCGAGGGCGAGCCCAGCCATGGCGTTCTTGTAGCTCATCCCGCGCGACAGGCGCAGCGCATCGACCAGCCCCTGCTCGTCCTTGGCATAATGCCAGAAGCGGGTACCTCCAGCGGCCGGGCCAAGATGCGTTGAGTGGACGGCGATGATTGCACGCAACCCGGACGCGGGGTCGGTGATCATATGTAGGTCTTCGTGGTCGTCGAAGTCGGCGTAACCCCAGGGGGTGGTCATAACAGGACCGTCAGGCCTTTCCGAAAAGGATGGGGCGATCGACGGGACTTGAACCCGCGACCCTCGGTACCACAAACCGATGCTCTAACCAGCTGAGCTACGATCGCCATGAACCTTGGCCCATGGACCTTAGCCCACTAGCCTTAGCTGAATGCGTGGCTCCATTAGGATTGGAGCCGCGTTAAGGCAAGCGACCGGAGCCGCCATGATCAACCCGACAATCGAGAAATTTGGACATCCGGCAACGCTGGTCAAAGACTATCAGCATTGGGTCGTCCTGCTTCGGCCCGTGCAAGTCACTCTTGGGTCGCTGGTGCTTGCCGCGAAGTCACCCGCGACTGGCTATGGCCAGCTTACCGCCTCGGCCTTCGCGGAGCAGGCGGTGGTCGTCGGCGATATCGAACGGGGGCTGACTGCGTTCTGCGGCTTCGACCGGATCAATTATCTCATGCTGATGATGGTGGACCCGCACGTGCACTTCCACGTCATTCCGAGATACAGCGGCAGCCGCGAGTGGGACGGGATGGAGTTCGCCGATGCGGGCTGGCCGGGACCGCCGAACCTGAAGGCGGGGATCGCCCTAGAACCCCGACAGATCGGAGGACTGAGGGATGCGCTAATCAGCGCCTTCGGCAGCTGACGGCCGTCGCGAGCGCATGGTGGGCGCGGCAGGGATTGAACCTGCGACCCCACCCGTGTGAAGGGTGTGCTCTACCACTGAGCTACGCGCCCATGCTCTCGCGAGAGCGGAGCGCATAAAGCTGCCGCAATCCCAAGTCTAGATCGAAGTGCCTTACTGAACGGCGTCCTTCAGAACCTTGCCGGGTCGGAACTTGGGCTGAGCGCTGGACTTGATCTGAATTGGCTCGCCAGTGCGTGGGTTGCGGCCCGTGGATGCCTTCCGGCGCGTAACGGAGAAGTTACCGAAGCCGACGAGGCGAACTTCATCGCCGCGCTTTAGCGCCGACGTGACAACTTCCAACATGGTCTCGACAGCGCGTACGGCCTCGTTGCGGCTCAATCCCGCGCGATCCGCGACTTGGCCGATCAGTTCCTGCTTGTTCATAGCCGTGGCACTCCCCAGCCGGCGCAAGACTCACGCGCGCCGAGCGGCCTTCTTTAAGGCAAGAGTCAGCGCCGGTGTCTAGTGGCGAACAGCAGTTCCATCGCCCGCGACGGGAGCAACGACGGCCGCCTCGGCCGCATGCTCGTCCGCATCGGTCCATTCAATCGGACGCAGCGGCTCGGACAGTGCGCGGATGAGCACCTCATCGACATGCTCCACGGGGATGATGTCGAGGGCCTCTTTCACCGAAGCCGGGATTTCCGCGAGGTCCTTCTCATTCTCCGCTGGAATCAGAACAGTCGTGATCCCACCGCGCAAGGCCGCCAGCAGCTTTTCCTTAAGGCCGCCGATCGGGAGCACGCGCCCGCGCAACGTGACTTCCCCCGTCATGGCGACATCGCGACGAACCGGCGTGCCGGTCAGGGTGGAGATCATCGCAGTGACCATGCCCACGCCGGCAGATG
>JBJMUK010000015.1:0-5711 GCA_045811225.1 Sphingomicrobium sp.
TCGGGAAGTAAGTGCCGCCCTTTACCGTCGCGTCGTTGACGACGATCATGACCTGCTTCCCGGACACGCGCCCGATGCCGGTGATGATGCCTGCCCCGGGGACTTCGCCGTCGTACAGATCGAACGCGGCAAGCTGGCCGATTTCAAGGAACGGTGAGCCGGGATCGAGCAGACGTTCGACCCGCTCGCGCGGAAGCAATTTTCCGCGCGCCAGGTGACGCTCCCGATGCTTCTCCGAACCGCCGAGCGCGGCCTGAGCGACGTCGGCCCGGAGCTTTTCCGCAAGGCCGCGATTGTGCGCGGCGCGGGCGCGGAATTCATCGGTATCGACGGCAACCTTGGTGTCGATTTTGGGCGCGCTCATGCCCGCGCCTCGTCCGTTGGTCGAAAATCCATGGCCGACGGACTAGCCGCTGCTGCAGCTGTTGCAAAGCACGGCAGCCGGGCGCAATCGCTGCTGCATGACATCTTGGGAGCACTATCCATGAAGAAATCCGCACTGTTTCTGGTCGCGTCCGCGCTGGCCCTTGCAGCATGCCAAGGCAACGGGGGCGACGGAACGGCCGAAACCGCCGAGATGAAGGGTACGGAAGCAGGCATCAGCCTCGCCTCCATGGATACGAGCATAAAGCCTGGTGACAACTTCTTCGATTATGCGAACGGCAGTTGGGTCAAGAAGACCCAGATTCCCGAGGACCGCTCGTCAATCGGCGGCTTTTACATCGCCGACCAGGAGCGTGAGCGGCAGACCAAGGAGCTGTTCGACTCGATCCTTAAATCGAACGCAGCTGCCGATACGAATGAAGGCAGGATCGCGAATTACTACAAGGCGTACGTAAACACGGACGCCATCGACAAAGCAGGAATGGCGCCGGCGAAGGGCGACCTCGACGCGATTGCATCCATTGCCGACAAGCGCGCGCTGAGCGCCGCGATCGGCGGGACCATGCGCGCCGACACTGATCCGTTGAACGCGACCAATTATCAGACCGAGAACCTGTTCGGCATCTTCGTCACGCAGGGCCTCAACACCCCCGGCGAGACGCTGCCTTACCTCATGCAGGGCGGCATCGGGTTGCCTGAGCGCGAATATTACCTCGCGGGCGAGCATGGCGAGATCCTGGGCAAGTATAAGGGTTATGTTACCTCGATCCTGCAGGCCGCGGGCTATGCCGATCCGCAGGGCGCCGCGGGCCGCATCCTCGATCTGGAAACCAAGATTGCCAAGGCGCACGCGACCCGCGAGGAGAGCGAAGACTTCGCCAAGGGTGCGCAGGTGTGGAGCCGTGCAGATCTCGAAAAGAACGCGCCGGGGATCGACTGGGGCGCTCTGCTGAACAGTGCGCAGCTCGGCAGCGCGCAGAAGTTCCAGGCTTATCACGCCACTGCCATTCCCAAGCTCGCTGGGCTGGTCGGGTCAGAGCCACTCCAGAACTGGAAGGACTGGCTGGCATTCCACACGATCAACCAGCAGGCCAACGTTCTGCCGAAGCCGATCCGTGACGCCAGCTTCGCTTTTTACGGAACGACGTTGAGCGGAACGCCCAAGCAGCGGCCACGCGACCAGTTGGCGCTGAACAGCGTCAGCAACAATCTGCAGGATGCGGTCGGCAAAGCTTATGTTGACAAATACTTCCCCGCATCGGCCAAGGCGCAGGTCCAGGGCATGGTCGACAACATCAAGGCGGCCTTCGCCAAGCGTGTGCAGGCAATCGACTGGATGGCGCCTTCGACGCGCGACGAAGCCCTGAAGAAGGTGCAGACCATTGTCGTCGGTGTCGGTTATCCGGACACGTGGCGCGACTATGGCTCGCTGACGATCACGGGCGACAATGCTTATGCGAACCAAAAGAATGCGGGCTTGTTCGAATATCGCAACCAGATCGCCAAGATCGGCAAGCCGATGGACCGGGCAGAATGGTGGATGCCGCCGCAGCTGGTGAACGCGGTGAACCTGCCGGTGCAGAACGCGCTGAACTTCCCGGCGGCGATCCTGCAGAAGCCGTTCTTTGATCCAAACGCGGATGCCGCCTTCAACTATGGCGCCATCGGCTCAGTGATCGGGCACGAAATCAGCCACAGCTTCGACAACAATGGCGCGCTGTTCGATTCGACCGGCAAGCTTCGGAATTGGTGGACTCCGGCGGACTTCGCCAAGTTCCAGAAGGCCGGCGAAGCGCTCGCCGCGCAGTATGACACGTACGAAGCGCTGCCCGGCTTGCACGTGAACGGCAAGCTCACGCTCGGCGAAAACATCGCTGACGTGGCTGGGCTCGGCGCTGCTTATGACGCCTACAAGGCTTCGCTGAACGGCAAGGAAGCGCCTGTGATCAACGGGCTGACCGGCGACCAGCGCTTCTTCATCGCCTTCGCGCAAAGCTGGGCAACCAAGATGCGCGACGCGAGTCTGCGTCAGCGGATCGCGACCGACGGGCATGCTCCTGGCCAGTTCCGCGCGATGACGGTGCGTAACATCGATGGCTGGTACAATGCGTTCGGCGTCCAGCCGGGGCAGAAGATGTACCTGACCCCCGACAAGCGCGTGAAGGTCTGGGGCTAAGGCTCAAGGGGCGCGTCAACCCGGCACATGAAGTCGGGGTGACGCGTCCCCTCAGGCGCCAATAAGTTCGCGCCCGATCAGCATCCGCCGGACTTCGTTGGTGCCGGCACCGATGTCGAGCAGCTTCGCGTCGCGATAATAGCGTTCGACCGGCCAATCTTTGGTGTAGCCCGCGCCGCCGAGCGCCTGCACCGCCTCATTAGCGACCTTCACCGCATTTTCGCTCGCCAGCAGGATAGCGCCCGCAGCGTCGAAACGGGTCGTCTTGCCGGCGTCGCACGCCTTGGCGACCTGGTAGACGTAGGCGCGGGCCGAATTCAGCGCCACGTACATGTCCGCGACCTTGGCCTGCATCAACTGGAAAGATCCGACGGCCTTGCCGAACTGCTTGCGGTCGCGGACGTAGGGCACGACTACATCCAGGCACGCCTGCATGATCCCGATCTGGATTCCGGCGAGCACCGTGCGCTCGTAATCGAGGCCGCTCATGAGGACCTTCACGCCCTCATTCTCTTCACCGAGCACATTTTCGGGCGGCACGAAGCAATCGTCGAACACCAGTTCCGACGTCGGCGATCCGCGCATTCCAAGCTTGTCGATCTTCTGCCCGATCGAGAAACCCGCCATGTCCTTTTCGATCAGGAAGGTCGTGATCCCGCGGCTGCCTTCGCCAGTCTTCCCATAGACGACGAGGGTGTCGGCATAGGCCCCGTTGGTGATCCAGAACTTGGTCCCGTTGAGGCGATAGCCGTTGCCGCTCTTCTCCGCCTTCAGCTTCATGCTGACCACGTCGCTGCCTGCCGCAACCTCGCTCATCGCCAGGGCCCCGACATGTTCGCCACTGATCAGCTTCGGGAGGAACCGGCGCTTCTGCTCCTCATTGCCCCATCGGCGGATCTGATTGACGCACAGATTCGAGTGAGCGCCGTAGCTGAGGCCGACGGAGGCCGAGGCGCGGGCGACCTCTTCCTGCGCAACGACATGCTCGAGATATCCGAGGCCAAGGCCGCCCCACTCCTCCTCGACAGTGATCCCGTGAAGACCCAGCTCACCCATTTGCGGCCAAAGACTGGCGGGGAATTCGTCCGTTTCGTCGATCCGCGCGGCAATTGGAGCGATCCGGTCGGCGGCGAAGCGCTGGGTAGTATCGCGTATTGCATCCGCCATCTCACCGAGCGCGAAATCAAGTCCGTTGTCGGACATGCATTCTCTCCTGTTATTCGGGCCGCGCTAGCACCGGTGCGTCGGTTTGAACAATGCGGCCGGGATAGCTATCTGGCGCTCAACCGCTTGGAGTAGATCAGCATCATGGCCACCAATCCGTCCGATCCTACCGTCATTCTCTCCTACGCCCGCACGCCAATGGGCGCCATGCAGGGCGCACTTGCCGACGTGTCCGCGACCGAGCTTGGCGCAACGGCTGTCAAGGCAGCGGTGGAGCGGGCGGGCGTCAGCGGTGACGACATCGACCGGATCTACATGGGATGCGTGTTGCCTGCCGGACTCGGCCAGGCCCCGGCCCGCCAGGCGGCACTGAAGGCCGGACTGCCGAAGTCGGTTCAGGCCACGACCGTCAACAAGGTGTGCGGTTCGGGCATGCAGACGGTCATCATGGGTGACGAAGCGCTCATGTCCGGCAATGCCGACTTCATCATCGCTGGTGGCATGGAGAGCATGACGAACGCACCTTATTTGCTGAAGAAGCACCGTTCGGGCGCCCGCATCGGTCATGATACCGCCTACGATCACATGTTCCTCGACGGGCTTGAGGATGCGTATGAGGAAGGCCGCGCGATGGGCAGCTTCGCGCAGTGCACCGCCGACGAATATCAGCTGACACGCCAGCAGATGGACGATTACGCCATCGAAAGCCTGCGCCGGGCCAAGGACGCCATCGACAATGGCGGCTTCGGCGATGAAATCGTTCCCGTCGTGATCCAGAGCCGGAAGGGCGAGACTATCGTCGACACCGACGAGGCTCCTGGCCGCGGCCGTCCCGACAAGATTCCCCAGCTGAAGCCTGCCTTCGCGAAGGAAGGGACGATCACTGCCGCCACCAGTTCGTCCATTTCCGACGGTGCCGCTGCAGTCGTGCTCACTCGTGAATCGCTGGCCCGCGAAAAGGGCCTGCAGCCGGTCGCCCGGGTGGTTGCGACGGCAGCGCACGCCCGCGAGCCTTC
This sequence comes from Sphingomicrobium sp., assembly GCA_045811225.1. Lineage (GTDB taxonomy): Bacteria > Pseudomonadota > Alphaproteobacteria > Sphingomonadales > Sphingomonadaceae > Sphingomicrobium. The sequence continues at coordinate 4,741 of JBJMUK010000015.1, forward strand.
CGAGTTCACGATCGCCCCGGTTGGAGCGATCGAAAAGGTGCTTGCGAAGGCCGGCTGGAAGGCCGGCGAAGTGGACCTGTGGGAAGTGAACGAGGCGTTTGCCTGCGTCGCGATGTTCGCGATGAAGGACCTCGGAATCCCGCACGAGAAGATCAACATCCACGGCGGCGCAACGGCGCTAGGACACCCGATCGGGGCGAGCGGAACCCGCATCCTCGTCACCCTCATCAATGCTCTGAAGCAGAAGGGCGCCAAGCGCGGCGTCGCCAGTTTGTGCATCGGCGGCGGCGAGGGAACGCCAGTGGCCATCGACCTCATCTAAGCGCCCGCGCCCGGGGACTAGGATAGCGGGCCGCTCCTGCTATCGTGGTCTTCGGGAGATACTTGGGAGACGAGATGATCAGGACCGCATTCGCCGCGTTGCTTTTGGGCGTAAGTCTTACCGCATCCGCCCGGGCCACAACTCAACGGGATCTCGACAGCTTCGCGCGCGGATTGGGCGTGCGCCTGACCATCCTCGACAATGCTCCGCCGAAATGTCCCGGCGGTCGCGAGGGCTGCTTCCTGTCCGAGATCGACCTGAGGGTTCCACAGGACCTGTCCGCTGATCTGTCGCGCGGGAAGTTCGCGCTCTATTTCAACTCGGTCGCACCCGTGTTCGCGCTGGAAAGCGACACTTTTTCGGTACGCCACATCAACGGCGACTTGCACGTGATCGAGCCCCGGGCGGGAGCGCCGGTGGTACCCGGATCGCGCCACCGCATGAATTTATGGTCGCAGGGCCATTTCTTCTCCGCATTCTATCCGATGCCGAACATGTTCCTGGCATCGGAAGGCCTGCAGGCGCGAACGGTCGAAGCAACGCGTCCGGTAATCGACCGGGAAAGCGGGCTTGAACGCCTGCCCTTCGTTGCGCCGATGACGGACGAGGCAAAGCTGGCGACGGCCGGTGCGGGCGACGACACCAAGTG